>SFPR01000066.1 GCA_004551865.1 Bacteroidales bacterium | reverse complement strand
TGCTTTACAAGGAGGAGGAAGACCAAAGGTCAAATCATTTGGACAAAAATCGTGGATGCTTCCACAGCCGGTACTGATTATCGGCACATACGACAAGAATGGTAAACCCAATGCAATGAACGCAGCTTGGGGCGGTCAATGGGACGCTAAGGAGATTATGATTTCCATGGGCGTACACTCAACTACCGAAAACTTGAATAAGTGCCCTGATTTTACCGTGGCATTTGCTACAAAGCAAACCATTGTAGCTGCTGATTTCGTGGGCATTGTATCTGCCAAGAACGATGCATACAAGATGGCGAAAGCAGGTTGGAAATGCGAGAAGTCAGAGAATGTAAACGCCCCCGTCTTCACCGACTTTCCCATGACATTGGAGTGTCGGATAAAAGAGAAAATAGACGAGTCGGAAGAGGGATATTACATCGTGGCTGAGATAGTCAACATCCTTGTGGATGAGAAATATCTGGCTGAGGACGGCAAGCCCGACATGGAGAAGATGGAACTTATCGTGTTCGACCCGATACATCATGGTTACATTGAACTTGGCAAGACCATTGGAAAGGCATTCTCAGACGGCAAGCAGTTGAAATAAGACAGAAGTTTAATAATCATCAAAAAATAGAAATAATGAAGATAAGAATAATAAAGTGCTTACTTGTCTTTTGCTTTGCATTGATTTCGTATAATGCATATTCTCAACATAGATACTATTGTGAGGTAAAAGGTATTGAGAAGGAATTGTCATCAGGTCTAAAAATCATTTTCGATTTTGGCACTAAAGCTTCATACAATGTATGGGGTGACCTCAGCAGCAAGTTGAAATTTGTCGATGATAAAGGAGAGGAAATTAAATTCAACAGTATGGTTGATGCCGCCAACTATATGGTTGAAAGGGGATGGATTTTTGCACAAGCATATTCTTCTGTTTACGGTGGACATCCAGTTATACATTGGATTTTTTATAAGGATGCGGAGAATATGGAGAAAGCCAGAGAAGGCATTATGACTAAAACGGATTATATAGGAATGAAAAAGAAATAACATTCATTAGTGTCCCGTTAAAATGGGGCGAGTTAAATATTAATCAAATAGCCACGGAAAGAGGGGACAATCAAGTTCTTTGACATCGTTGAATTTAGTCTTATCGAACAGGTCAGTGAGGTGAGTTTTGTCAGTAAGTGATATACTGAGGATTTGTAAGACTTCATAGGTCGAACCTTCCAATTTCATATCATGATGTACAATAGCCACGAGACAGTAGGTTATAATGGCTACAGCAATCCGGATTCGGACGGCATTCTCTGTAGTACCCCGGAATTTCTTAATCTTGAGATGCTGTTTTAGCCATTTGAAGAAAGTTCGACCAATCATCTTTTCTTGTAAAGTTCTGAGACTTCAAGAGCATTAAGATGCTTGGCATTGGTGAGAAAAGTGCTTCACGTACTTGTTCCCATCATACTTGCGAGCGAGATAGTTGAAGTGGTTTCTGTCCAAATGACTGACCTGTTGAGAGAAAACGTATTTACCTTGATTCATTGTAGCCTGTTGAATTAGGCTTCAAAGATACAAATTCAAAACCGTTGACTCACAAGATTGCTCGTAAAAGACTGTAAATAAATTATTTCAAAGTTGGATTAGTCCACTTTAACGGGACAGTAGTGTAATTTTTTATTGAATCGATACTGTAGCCATATCATGTCAATAAACCTTGAAAAAACGCCGCAAATTATATTTATATTATTGGGAAAAGTTGAATTTAAGAGATAGATTATTTGGTATGAAGAAGATAATTTTGTAATTTTGCACTTAGGTTTATTTGCTAATTAAGCACAAAAAATAAAAGATGAAGCGTATAGTTGTTATTTTAATTGCACTTATTGTTGCAACCAATGTGAATGCACAAGAAAATTCTCAAACAGAAGATCTCAATGCTCGTATTGACAGTCTAACTACCAAACTTAATCAATTACAGCATGATTTCGATTTTTTGGATTGTCAATATAAAATAGACAATTTGAGAAACAACATTAGTGAATTATCTATGAGTTTGGATCTAAAATCAAATTCGATAGCCGTAAAATCTTACCATGGTGGGTATTTTGCTGCTCTATATGAAGCCTATGAACGATATTACGCTTTGAATATTGAGCAATTGAATACACTTAAGAGTAATGTCGAACAATTAAAAGGGTTGCTGTTTTTGAAGTTGTTTACATCGAATTTTACAGAAAAAGAACGAGAGCTATTGAAATCCTCAATGAACGTTCTTGATAAGAATTTAAGTTCGGCTGAGGCTTCTCTCACTTTGTTTAAAGCTGCACTTGATAGATATAAATCTCTTGATTGATGTTGTATTTGCCGTGTTTGTCTTGTAGATAATTTGACTACAAATTGTTACTATTAAAAGGAATGTTTTTCTGAAAAGCCTTTTTAATAGGGCGTTTTTGCCTTTATTGTTGTATCTTTGCCTTTTGAAACAATTAAAACGCTTTTAGACAATGGAAAATCCAAAAGATTACGGATTCAATTCTCAGTTGATTCATTACAGTGGTCATCATGACCAATATGGTGCGGCTACCGTGCCGATTTATCAGACTTCTACCTTTGCATTTGCTTCTGCTCAAGATGGTGCGGATTGCTTTGCAGGTGTCAAGCCGGGATATATGTACACCCGAATAGGAAATCCCACAGTGAAGGCTCTCGAAAGACAGGTCGCACTGCTCGAACACGCTTGCGATTCTGTTGCTTTGGCTTCGGGAATGGCTGCTGTCAGCTGTGTGTATCTTGCTTTGCTCAATGCAGGTGATCATGTGGTTTCTTCCTCTGCTGTTTATGGTGCTTCGAGAGTGCTGATGGAGCAACACATGTCGAGGTTCGGGGTCGAATCAACCTACGTAAACACTGCCGACATTGATGCGGTGAAGGCGGCAATTAAGCCCAACACCAAGATGATTTACATCGAGACACCTGCAAATCCTACAATGGAGATAAGTGATATTGCGGCTTGTGCCGAGATTGCTCACAAGGCAGGGGCTTTGCTTGTGGTCGATAATACTTTTTGTTCGCCTTATCTTTCCAATCCGATAGACTTCGGAGCTGATGTGGTTCTTCACTCAATCACAAAGTTTATCAATGGTCATGCAGACATAGTTGGAGGAATTGTGGCTGCAAAGGAGGCTGATGTGTATGCCAAGTTGCGTGGAGCTATGGTGAACTTTGGCGGAAATATGGACCCTCATCAGGCTTATCTTGTGATAAGGGGATTGAAGACCTTGGGTATAAGAGTAGATAGGGCTCAGGAGAATGCACAAAAGGTTGCCGATTTCCTTACTACTTGTGAGCAAGTCGAGTGGGTAAAGTACCCGGGTTTGAAGACACACCCTCAGTATGAGTTGGCAAAAAAGCAGATGAAAGGACCGGGAACAATGATAAGTTTCTCTATGAAGGGCGGCTTGGAAGCAGGAAGGGCATTGATGGACAATGTGAAACTTGCAATTTTGGCTGTCAGCCTTGGAGGTGTGGAAACGCTTATACAACACCCTGCTTCGATGACTCACTCCAAAGTGCCGCAACAAGCAAGAGAGGCTGCAGGTATTACCGATGGTTTGGTCAGATTTTCGGTCGGAATAGAAAACGTGGAGGATATAATCAACGATTTGAAGCAAGCCTTCGACAAAATCAAATAAGCTGTTCTTTGCCGGCTTCATTTGACTTTATGAAGTGTTTGTCGAAGAAAAAGAAAGGGCGGAGGTTTGTCTCCGCCCTTTTCGTGTTTGTTGTGTGAAAATGTTTATTTTACTTCCCAAGTCTCTCCGCTGTTTAGCAAGTCATCAACGCATTTGATTTTTGCGTTTTCTTGTGCTTCTTGCATCTGCTTTTCAAAGAGTTGGTTGTAGGTTGGCTGTTTGTAGGCTCTGATTACTCCGAATGCCATAGGGAACTCAGGCGGACGCATTTGTGCCAACATCATGTGTATTCCTGTGTTCTCTGTGGTTTCGTCATGAACCAAGATGTCTTTTTCGGTAATTCCGTTCTCGCCAATGGTTACCACTTCGAGCTTTGTGCCTCTTAGGACGATACCTTTGTCTTTGTTCTTGCCGAAGATCATCGGTTTGCCGTGTTCAAGCCACAACTGACGGTCGTCTCTTACCTCTTTGTCGGTTACTTCTTTATGTGTGCCGTCGTTGAAAATCACACAGTTTTGAAGCACTTCGACAACTGCTGCTCCGTCGTGTGCTGCCATGTGCATACAAACGTCTTGAAGTTGCTTTGACTGTGTGTCTATCGCTCTTGCAAAGAAGGTACCTCTTGCTCCGATTACCAATTCGCCCGGATTGAAAGGATAGTCTATCACTCCGAAAGGCGAGGTCTTTGTTATTTGTCCCTGTTTTGTGGTAGGAGAGTACTGTCCCTTGGTCAAACCATAAATTCTGTTGTTGAACAGAATGTAGTTTACGTCCATATTTCTACGAACAACGTGAATGAAGTGGTTGCCTCCGATTGCAGTTGCGTCTCCGTCTCCTGAATTTATCCAGACAGACAACTTAGGATTTGCAATCTTTACTCCTGTTGCTATGGCTGCTGCTCTTCCGTGAATTGAGTGGAAGCCGTATGTGTTTACATAGTAAGGGAAACGGCTCGAACAACCAATTCCTGATATAACACAGAAGTTCTCTTTTTTGTATCCTATTTTTGGAAATACATTGAGAACCGAAGCCAATATCGAATGGTCTCCACAACCCGGACACCACTTAACCATTTGGTCGCTTGCAAAATCCGCCTTGGTTAATTCTACTTTTGAATGTTCTATAGCCATGTTCTATTCTCCCAAGATTTTATTAAATTCTTCTTTTAACTCACTGACTTCAAAAGGTAAGCCCTGAACCTTGTTGTATTGGTGGAATGTCAAGCCCTCAAAGTTCATTCTCAAATAGTTTACAAATTGTCCCATGTTCAATTCGCAAACTACTACCTTTTTATGACGTTTCAATATGTCGCCTGTGTTCTTTGGCAAAGGCATTATGTAGTTGAATTGGGTGAAGGCAATGCTTTTTCCTTCTGCCTGCATCTCTTGAACGGCACATCTCAAAGCTCCCTGAGTTCCTCCCCAGCCTACGACCAATAGTTCTGCGTTTTCGTCGCCCTCAACTTGTTGGTTTGGTATGCGGTTTGCAACTCTTTCTACTTTTTCTTTACGGAAATTCACCATGGTTTGGTGGTTGGCATTGTCGGTCGATACACTTCCTTTGCCGGATAGTTTTTCCAATCCGCCTATGCGGTGTCTCAATCCGTCCATTCCCGGAATCGCCCATTGTCTTACAAGTGTTTCGGGATCGCGATTGTAAGGTGCGTAGTTCTCATCGTTAGGCGTTGCAAACGGAGGGTTGATTTTCGGAAGGTCTGCCATCTTTGGTATTCTGAAAAGCTGTGAGCCGTTTCCAAGGTATCCGTCCGAAAGGAGAATTACCGGTGTCATTGTTTCGAGTGCCAATCTTCCTGCTTCAAATGCCCAATCGAAGCAGTTGGCAGAAGATGATGCTGCCAAGACTATGCAAGGTGCTTCGCCATTACGTCCGAACAAGGCTTGACTGAGGTCAGATTGCTCTGTCTTTGTAGGCAATCCTGTCGAAGGGCCTCCTCTTTGAACATCTACAATCACAAGTGGCAACTCTGCCATGACCGCCAAGCCGATTGCTTCGCTCTTTAATGACAATCCCGGACCGGAAGTCGAGGTGCAAGCCATTGCTCCGGCAAATGAAGCTCCGATTGCAGAACATATTCCCGCAATCTCGTCTTCTGCTTGGAATACTCTTGCTCCCAAAGACTTGTGTTTTGCCAATTCTACAAGAATATCGGTTGCCGGTGTGATAGGATAGGAACCCAAGAACAAAGGAAGCCCTGCTTTTTCGGCAGCAGCCAACAATCCCCATGCGGTTGCTATGTTTCCTGTGATGTTTCTGTACTTGCCCTTTGGCATTTGTGCAGTTTCTACCTGCATCTGGCTTTCCATAACGTCGGTATTCTCGCAGAAGTTGTAACCTGCTCTGACTACCTCTTTGTTTGCCTTTATTACATCGGGCTTTTTAGCAAACTTCTTTTCCAAGTATGCATCTGTATGCTCCAATCCTTTTCCGAAGATAAAGAATATCATTCCCAAGGCGAACATATTTCTGCACTTCAATGCTGCCTTGCGGTCGGTAAAGATGTCTTTTACGGTTTCAATCGTGAAACTTGTTATCGGAGCTTTGATGAGCTTGTAATTTGATAGGCTGTCATCTTCCAAAGGGTTGGAAGTGTATCCGGCTTTCTCTATTGCTGCCTCATCAAAGGTGTCCGCATCTACAATGATTATGCCTCCTATTTTTGCCCATTTCAAGTTGGCTTTCAAGGAAGCGGGATTCATTGCAACCAACACGTCTGCCTTGTCTCCCGAAGAGTAGATTTGTTTTCCTATGTGAACTTGGAAACCGGATACGCCTGCTATTGTGTTGTGCGGCGCTCTGATTTCTGCCGGATAGTCCGGAAATGTAGCAATGTCATTTCCGTCCAAGGCAGATGTATCCGAGAAAAGCGTACCGGTGAGTTGCATTCCGTCGCCGGAGTCTCCGACAAACTTGATAACAACGTCGTCTTTCTTTATAACATCTCTTGCTGTCATTTTATATATGTGTTTTTATCTTTGAATCACTTTCCTAAAATTCCTGCAAAGATAGGAAGTTTATTTCACTTGGTAAAACCTTTGGTTGCTTTTTTCTTCGTTTTGTTTTTGCTATGCTCTGATTGCCACAAAATAAAACGCTGTTTTATCTGAGCAAAACAGCGTTTTATTTCGTGTATATTTCGTTTCTTTTGTCGGATTGGTCTGCTTTACTTGCTTATCTTGCACTTTCCGTCAGTGCAGTTCTCAAAGTCCGAAACGTCCTTTACCGAAAAGCGTTCTATACTCTCCGCAGCATCATAACTTCTAATCGTTTTAACCTCCGAATTGCTTATTTTGACCTCAATCACATTGCTATGCTTCCAATTAAGGTCGTTACACAGCGAAGCACTATCGACAATC
>SFPR01000065.1 GCA_004551865.1 Bacteroidales bacterium | reverse complement strand
ATGCAACGCCAACAGCATGGCTTTGGACGTCTCCTCCTTGCAAAAAGGCGTTTACTTCATAAGACTTCAAACCGCCAAAGGCTCTGTCGAAAAGAAACTATTGGTGGAATAGAGCAGTATTTGACTACATCAGGATTTTGGAGACAAAGTCTGCGACTTCGTCGTTGTAGTCTCTGCGAACTGACTGCTTTACTTTGAGCATCAGTTTCAAAATCATCTTGTCGAAAAACTTCATGTCTTCCAACTTGAACTCTCCTTCAAAGAATTTGAGTTGCACTGCCGGGTCTCTCAACTCGGAAGGGTAAGCGGTTTCCATTTCTTTCTTGGCATTTGCTTTGTCCATTCCGCACACAAACAGGGAGAAACGGAGTTTCTTTATGGCTTCTATGTTTGATTGGCAAAATGCAACGACCTTTGCCCGAGGATGTCCTGCATAGACCGAAGTGCCGATGATGATGTGGTTGTAGTTGTTCAAGTCGGGCTGCTCGCCTTTATCCAAACAAAAGAGGTCAAAGGTGGTATTGTTGTCCGAATGTTCTTTGATGGTTTCGCAAATCGTCTTCGTTGTGCCGTATTTGGAAGAATAGACTACGGCTATTGTTTTTTGCGTCATGGTGTATTGTGTTTTTTGTTTCTCTGTTTCTCTTGTGAGGGAGATGTTGTTTTCAATGTTTTTACACTGTGTGGTGTCGTTCGTTTTTGTGTGCCGGCAGGGTTGCTGTCGGATTTTACAGATTGTTTATCTCTTGTTGTAAGTATTCGAGAAAGAGTGCTGCCTGCATTCCGTCCATCTGCACATGATGAAACTGAAATGAGACAGGGAGCAGGGTTTTGAACCAATGCTTTCTGTATTTGCCCCATAAGACCATTGGGTTTGAGAATTTGTCGGTGTATTGATTGACAATAGTGTCCAATTCGGTTTGTATCATTGCCGAAGTTCCTATTATCATGCTCTCCTCAAGAAAAGTACTTTGGCATTTGTCTTTTGCCTGCATTGTAAGTTGAGCATAATAGGAGCTAAAGCAATTCAAATCTTCGCTAAATGGTATATCGCAAGAGTTGATGCCGCCTGCCTTGTTTTGCACTATGGTATTGACTGCAAGGGTATCATACTTGAAGAGCCTGCCTGCACAGGGCAAGATATAGAACTCTTGCAATCGGCTTGCTGCCTTAGCGATTGCCCAACACATAAGCATATTGAAACTGCGATTGTGCCGCCTACCATGGCGTACAAGTCGTGTTACGTTCATCGTTTTTGTCATGGTAACCATCGGCATTGGGGAAGAAATCCACATTTCAAAGGCTGCTGAACGATTGGTGTGCTGCGGCTGTATCTCTGTTTTCATATTCTTTCTTTGTATTCTCAGATATATGACACTATATTTCTTATGCTGTCTTAGTTGTTATTTCCAGAGCATAAACAAACTGCCTGCCGTTATCAATACCGCTCCTATTATCACTTTCGGGCTTTCCGGTTCTTTGAGGAAAACAAATGCCAAGAGTATGGTAATCACAACGCTCAGTTTGTCAATAGGTGCAACTCTCGACACTTCTCCGCTTTGGAGTGCCTTGAAATAGAAGAGCCACGACAAGCCTGTGGCTACTCCCGAAAGTATGAGAAAGAGCCATGTGTGCCGATTGATGTCTTTAATCATGCTCTGTTCTCGGGCAAAGAAAACTATCCCCCATGTGAGTAGCAATATTATTGTTGTTCGGATTGCTGTTGCAAGGTTTGAGGGTATGTCTCTCACTCCTATCTTGGCAAAGATGGCTGTAAGGGCTGCAAAGAGTGCCGAAAGAATTGCATATATCTTCCACATGATGCTAAAAGAAAAAAAAACGAGGCTTGCAAACTTCTGTCCGCAAGCCTCGTATCAATAAAATCAAATCATTAGTATTCCCACATATCTTCTTCCATATTGAACAAAAGTTCTTTTATTCTTTCAGATTCTGCCAAGGCATCTGCTCCTTGCAAGTAATCTTTTATGGAACGATTGAAAGTGTTTGTCGCTCTGATTATGTAACTGTCGAAAATTCTCTTTTGGAATATGTCGTCATAGGAACGTCTTGCTTTGTCGTTCTGAGGATTATAGACTTCCGAGTTGGCAAGCAACAATCTGACTTCGGGATCGTTGTATCTAATCCAACCCAACGCCAAGGTCTGAACGTCTCCCTCCGATTTCTCGTATGAAGCAACCAAAGAAAATCCGATAATTCTGACATCTTCCACCGTTCTGTTTTTGTCGAAGAACCAATCTTCTTTTATTCTCAACTGCTCTGCACTCTCGAAGTTTGCAGGAACGAAAATGGAAGTATCTCTCGTTATTTCCATTCCGTCAACATCATAATCTATCAGGGTTTCTGTTCTCGTTGTTCCAAACTTTGACTTATATTCCGTCCAATTTGTTATCTCCTGAGTAAACATATCGTCTTCGAAAGCTCTGATACGTCCTTCGGTCAATGCTTCGTCCAAAATGGTCGTGAGATTCTTTCGTCCTTGGTCGGGTACAAGGGGATAGTAGAACACTTGGTTCATCTTTTCTCTGAAATCTATCACCCTCCACACTCTATAAGACCAAACAACATCGTCTTCTCTCACGTATGGATACTCAAATGGTTTCTTTCCGTCAGGATAAGCATCGGAACTCTTAACATAAAATCCATCAAGATTTTCTTCAGGCTCTTCCATGACTTGTGCATTCACGTTCGCTGTGCCGCACAACAACAATCCCAATACTAATAATCCGAACTTTCTCATATCGATTAAGTTTTAAGTTTACGTTTTCTTACTGAATGGTAAATATCATCTGAGGATTGCTTACAGCCTTTTCCCCATCAGGTCCTTTGGCTCTGATGTTTTCGATATAGACTTTGTTTCCTCGTCTGAGTTTACCCAATTTTGCTTTCATTTCTGCTGTGAATTGACTGCCTGTTGCTTGTATCGGAGCTTGTGCATCTCCTCCTGTGTTGAACGACATGGTAAACGATGTTACAGTGTAGTTTACAGGGAAGTCAAATCCTTCCATCGACACACGCAAGCCTCCTTGTGTGAGCAACGATTCTTTCGGTATTCTTCCTCCGGTGTAAGTTCCAACCATTGCCGTCGGCTTTGGTATTGCCTTACATCTGAAATCCATTGTACCCATGTTCATTGTCTTTCCTCCCATGTTGGCAGACACACTGATGCTTGCCTTTCCTTGGGATTTGACTGTGGCAATAAATTCTCCGTCTTTTACTTTCTTCAAAACAATTCCTGCTCCGGTTGCGGTAACGTTCACATCTTTTGAGTTAGCTCCGGGTACCGATACAGATATTGGGTTATCAACTCCAATGTATAGTACGTTCATCTTGGTTGGAGAGATTGTTGCAGATGGTGCTGCAACAAAGTATTCGCCTTCAAAGTCGTATGGTACAGCTCCGCTCTCTTTCTTGACATACAAGGTACCACTGTATTTTTGTGGTCCCAAAGCTCCTGCTCCAAACTTCAACTTCAACATTCCCGAGTCTCCGGTATATTGTTGTCCTCTCACTTCTCCCGTAAGCTCGCTTCGAGAGTCGTATGCTGCAACAAACACATCTGCCTCATATTGTCCTCCTTGAATTATGTATGTTGATTTTGGAACAACTTTTGCTACGACCGTATTGAACTTAAAGTCGTCTGCAGATACTGCAGAGTAAAGGTGATTGACCAAATCGACCTCTGCATTTTGAATTTCTGACTTAAACTTGTTCAACAATACCATGTCTGCCAAAGCAATGGTGTGGAAGAAGTTGTACATCTGCCAATTCAGTGTCTCCCCCGAAGCATTCTTGAACGGTCCTTTGAAATCTATTTGCATACTCTTCAAAGTCTCCTTGAACGAACCGGAAGCATATTGTAACATTTCCTTTTGGTATTTGTCTATCTTGTTCCTCAACTCAATGGCTTTTCCCTTTGAGCCGTCTTCACTGCCTGCCAAAAAGTAGTTTGTCGGAGATGAGTATTCGTCTTTCTTTTGAACAGCATCAAAACCTTTTTCTTTCAATAGTTTCTTCGCCTCGGCAACACCTCCGGGAGTTCCTTCTACTACAACAAACAACTCATATTTCATGTTGTCTATGTATTCTATTATCTCCTTTGTCTTTTTGCGAACTTCTTGAGCCTTTGCCCAATTATCACCAACCTTTCCCGGGTCTTGTCTGTAGGAGTTTTCAAATATTGTATATGCACTTTCTGCCTTTCCCATTAGCAGCTTGTTCGTTACTTCCATGCTATCGCCGACCGTAACGAACGCCTGCAATATCTCGGCAGACACGTTCAACGCCAACATTGCCGTGTAAACCAAGTACATCATTGAGATCATTCGCTGTCTCGGCGTTTCGGGACAATTCGTAGCACCCATAGTCTTACTCTATTTCTTATAATCCGTCAAATTGTTACTCTTGTTACTATGCCTTTGTCTGCATTGCTGCAAGCATATTTCCATATATGTCGTTCAATGCTCCGACTTTCTTCGATAGAGCATTAACTTGCTCTTTGTACTTCAATACGTTCTCTGCAGTGTCTGCGAAATTGACAACCAAGTTGTCGATTCTTTCTTGTACAACCTTGCTTGCTTCCAACTGAGATGAAGAATTTTGTATTTGCATCTCATACAAAGCATTGATTGAAGAAAGACTTGATGCCATTTTCTTCAACTCGTCCAAATATGAAGCATCGCCTGCCGACAACGTGTTGGCTGTTTCTTTGTATATATTTGCCAAAGTGGATACTGCCGAGGTTGCTTCTTGTACTGAAGAAAGATATTCGCCCGATACCAACAAATCCTTATTCAAATTGTCTGCAGTTTTCTTGTATGCAGAAGACAATTCGCCTGCTGCAGAAGCTGCACTGCTCAAGTTTTGTGAGAATTTCTCCGATGCAACGGCTGCTCCGGCAACATCATTCATCTGAGTAGTTGTGTCAGCCAAGTTCTTCAATCCCTTACCCAAGCTCTCAATTAGTTCAGGTCCTATCTTGGCATCAGACAACATCTTGTCTAAATCTTGTGTTCCTGAATAACCTCCGATTATCGTTGTTCCGCCTGCAACAGTCTGACCTCCTGCTACGACTGTTTGTGCCTCTTCTTTCTCTTTCTTCTTAGACTTCTTGGTTTCCTTTTTCTCTCCCGCATGAATATCATCCATACCTGCCAATTCAGGATAAACCAAACTCCAATCGTAAGTTACGTGCAAAGGTTCAAATGCTGATACAAAGAAGATAATAGCCTCAATACCCATACCTATAATCAACATTATGGTTCCGCCGGGCCAGTGGTTGATTTTGAACAACGCACCAACGATAACGACTGATGCACCCATACCATACAACTTTGCTGTTAGTTCTTTGTAGAATTTACTTCTTACGACATTATCTATCCAACCCATGATAAAATAGTTTTTTAATTTGTTTGTTTAATGTGTTTCTATCTGTTTTTAATCTTAATTGTTTCTATATACATTTGAAGATGTCTTAGGATTATCACCTCTCACTCTTCCCAAATATGATTGTACACAACGGAATCCTATGTAGCTCTTTCCGGAGTCTTGGTATTCGTATGAACGAGTAGCTGTTTGAATAAAATACTTTTGGTCTTTCCAAGAACCACCTCTTACGGTCTTTCTCTTCATTTGAGGAGCATCGTCCTCTGTTGCGTTATATACATTTACTTGGTTAAGGTCGTGGGTGTAGTTGTATGCAGATTCGTTGTAAGCATCTTCACACCACTCTGCCACATTGCCTGCCATATCATACAATCCAAAACCATTAGGAGCATAGTGTGCCACCAAGATTGGAGTAACACCGCCATCGTCTCCATAGTTTCCTCTCAAAGGTTTGTAGTTTGCAATAAAGCAACCATTGCCATTGCGAACGTATGGTCCGCCCCAAGGGTAAGGGGCTCCATCGACGCCACCTCTTGCTGCATATTCCCATTCTGCCTCAGTCGGCAAACGGAAATCTTCCATTCTTGCATAATCCTGCTTTGACAAATAGTCGTTCATCATGATTGTTCTCCAAACAGAGAATGCTTTTGCCTGACGATAAGATACTCCGACAACAGGATAGTTGTCATAACGAGGGTGGCTGAAATAAGAACGCGTTGCTGCATCATTATAAGAGTAAGCATAGTCATGCATCCAGCAAAGAGTATCAGGATAAATGTTGATGACCTCTTTCCTAAAGAACTTGTCTCTGTTTTTAAGAGAACCGGGACGAGATGCGAATGCAGAGCCTCTATACTCTTCTTGAGTTTGATTGCCATACTCTTTCTTGCTTGCACTTCTCAAATCTATCCAATAGTATTCGTAATTCAACTTACGAGCATCTATTTGCATAGTATTGTAAAATCTTTCTTCCGTCGGAACAAACAACGTCATCAACTGTTCTCTCTCATCGGCATTCTTCATATTCCAATCAATCTTTGCCTTCCAATTGATAAGCGGAGTTTCCAACTCTTCTCCCCATTGATCTGCCTCAATCAGGTATTCTTCTGGGTTAATCTCGCCCAACAATCTATAAGCTATTGAATCCCTAACCCAATATACGAACTGACGATATTCGTTGTTCGTTATCTCGGTTTCGTCCATCCAAAACGATTGTACTTGAACAGTCTTTGGCTGATGTTCATACAACTTATACAAGTCTTCATCTGCCGCTCCCATGAGGAAACTGCCCTGTGGAATATCAACCATACCGTATGGCTGCATATCCAAGAAGTCAGGTCTGTCCTGTACACCTATCAACTCTCCTTTGTCCGAACTTCCGCAACCAAAGAAGAGAACTACTGCTGAAATTAACAAAACTATACGTCTCATTTTATCTAATTTTTTTCAAATTTCTACTCTATTTTTGATACTAAATTATCTCTCTTATTCACTACGGCTCTTCAATCCACCTCGTCCTTTCGAGCCGCTTCAAAATTATTTTACGGCTTTCAGAAGATAATGTTTCAAAAGAGCTACATTCTTCTTGTATTTCTATATATTGTAGGAGGCTTTGGAGGATTCTCTATCTTGAAACAGAACCTTGCAAAGAGTTCCAACGAACCTGCCGACTGCGTCGATATTCTCGAAGTAGGTATATCATATGATACCCCGACCTTAAAATCGCCAAA
>SFPR01000023.1 GCA_004551865.1 Bacteroidales bacterium | reverse complement strand
CATAGTCCTGAAATCAAACACCGACAAAGATGTTTAACTATATTGTCAAAAAGGTTGCTTACGGACTATTGGTAATGTTGGGAGTCATCACTCTAATTTTTGTACTCTTTAACCTGCTTCCGGGAGATCCTGCACGCATGATGCTTGGTCAGAATGCCGACAGAGAGAGTATAGAAATTCTTCACAAAGAACTCGGCTTGGACAAGCCGGTTTACGTTCAGTACTTCAACTATCTCAACGACCTAAGCCCGATAGGCTTTGACAAAGATGGTTCTTTCGGTTTCAAAACGCCGGACCTTCGTCGCAGTTATCAGAGCGGACGAAGCGTAAGCTCAATTCTTGCCGACAGTTTCCCAAATACAATACTCCTTGCAGTGGTCAGCATAGCTTTTGCCTTTGTTGTGGGAGTGTCGTTGGGGGCTTTGGCGGCAATATACAGCGACACATGGTTTGAGAAGTTTGTTTTGGTAATTACATCGCTCGGAATGAGCCTGCCGTCTTTCTTTGCCGCCATATTGATAGCATGGTTCTTCGCCTTCATACTTGCAGACTACACAGGATTGTCAATGTTTGGCAGTCTGTATAGCGTAGATGACTTTGGAAACGGAGAATATATCGACCTTAAAAACCTCATACTTCCTGCTCTCACGCTCGGTATTCGTCCCCTTGCGGTGATTTGTGAACTTACAAAAAGCACTATGAAAGAGGTATTGCAGCAAGACTATATCCGAACAGCCAAAGCCAAAGGATTGTCAAAGTTTCAAATCATCACCAAGCACGCTCTGAGAAATACTCTCAACCCCGTAGTAAGCTCAATCAGCGGTTGGTTTGCCTCACTCATTGCAGGAGCCGTTTTTGTCGAATATATCTTCGACTGGAAAGGCGTCGGAGTTGTGATTGTCGATAGTTTGGAAAAGTACGACTTCCCTGTGCTGATGGGAAGCCTGATAGTGATTTGCGTAATGCTTATAATTATCAACATTCTCACCGATATAACATACGCCGCCCTCGATCCGAGAATAAAAAACGAATAAACCTTATCTCAAAACTTCGTGCCAAATCGCCTCAAAGGGCATTTTTTTTGTGCTGATAATAGAATTATCAAAATTTTTTCGGCTTGATAATCGGATTATCACGGCGTGATAATGGTATTATCTTGGCGTGATAATAGTATTATCTTGGCGTGATAATGGTATTATCTTCCCAAGATAATCGGATTATCAAGGCGTGGAGTGAATTGATAATCCTTTTTCATGGTTCTAAAACTTGGAAATTTTATCCGCAAAAGCCGAGACAATGTACCGCTTGTTTGGAGTTACATCTTCCCCATGCCGCAATTTTGTTGTAAGTTTTGATTTGAAATTCTTTTATCCCCGATAGTTTTCTGTCGAACCCTGATATATCCTCTTACTTTTTTCAATCTACCGGCTCTTTTTGAGAGATTGTGCTTTGTGATTGGCGGATTATGGAGACAGATTGAGGTGCTGAGAAGAGATTGTTTGCTTTCTCGAAGTCGAGCAGGGCTTTCTTGATATCGCTTCCGTAAGCGTACTGCCCGATTTGCCCCGAAGAGGTGATTATTCTGTGGCATGGCAGCAGCAAAGAGAGAGGATTTTTACCCACGGCAGTGCCTGAGGCTCTTACGGCTTTGTTTCTGCCTATCTTTTCTGCCAACGATTTGTAGCTTATTGGATAAGAGACACTTGAAAGCCCGATAAGTACTTGCGAAAAGAAACCTTCGGCTTTCAAAAGCAAGTTAAACTTGCCGTTTCTGGTCAAAATCCTTTCTGCCATACCTTTATATTGAGAGCAATCTTCAATCATATATTCTGAGAGCCACGTTTGTTTTATTCTGTTCAACAATAGCGGCAGGTTATCTTGCTCAAAGCCAATAAAAACAAGACTTTCGGCATTTCCTGCCAAGAGCAGATTGCCGAAAGTCGTGTGTTCTACTGCGTAATGCAGCTGTTGTATTTTTGTATGCTTGTCTCGGAAAGACAAAGTCAAATCGAGCATGAATAATCTATGCGTCTATGTTGGCGTATGTTGCGTTTGCCTCAATGAACTCTCTTCTTGGCGGAACGTCATCACCCATCAACATAGAGAACACTCTGTCTGCCTCCGATGCGTTCTCGATTGTAACTTGTCGGAGGATACGATTTTGAGGGTCCATGGTCGTTGTCCAGAGCTGTTCTTCGCTCATCTCACCAAGACCTTTGTATCTCTGAACCTCAATCTTCGCATTCTTGGCTGCAAGCTCCGCCGTGGCAGCAGCTCTCTCTTCTTCGGTCCAGCAATACACCCCGTTCTTGCTCGTTCCCTGAGATACCTTATATAGAGGCGGTGTTGCGATATAGACGTGTCCCCCTTCAATCAACTCTCTCATGTATCTAAAGAAGAAAGTGAGGATAAGAGTTGCAATGTGAGCTCCGTCCACATCGGCATCTGTCATTATTATTACTTTGTGATACCGCAATTTTTCCATATTGAGAGCTTTGGAGTCTTCTGCCGTGCCGATTGATACTCCCAAGGCTGTGTATATGTTTTTTATTTCGGCAGAGTCAAGCACTCTGTGTTGCATTGCTTTTTCCACATTGAGGATTTTACCTCTTAGAGGCAGGATTGCCTGATGCTCTCTGTCTCTTCCTTGTTTTGCCGTGCCGCCTGCCGAGTCTCCCTCGACCAAAAACAATTCGCAAACACTCGGATCGTTGCTCGAACAGTCTGCTAATTTTCCCGGAAGTCCCGCAACTCCCAAAATGGTTTGGCGTTGTACAAGGTCTCTTGCTTTTCTTGCCGCATGGCGTGCAGTTGCTGCGAGAATGACTTTATCAACTATTTGTTTGGCTTCCTTAGGGTGTTCTTCAAGATAGTTGGTCAGTATTTCGGAAACGGCTGCCGATACAGCAGGAGCAACTTCGCTGTTGCCGAGTTTTGTTTTTGTCTGTCCCTCAAACTGTGGCTCTTGAACCTTCACCGAGATTACTGCCGTCAAACCTTCTCTGAAATCATCGCCTGCAATATCAAATTTAAGTTTGTCGAGCATTCCTTCTTTTTGAGCATAGTTTTTGAGAGTTCTTGTCATACCTGAGCGAAATCCCGTCAAGTGTGTACCGCCCTCATGCGTATTTATATTGTTCACATACGAGTGAAGGTTTTCGGTAAAGCCCGTATTATATTGCATTGCTATCTCAATAGGAATGCCTTGCTTCTCTCCCTCAACATAAATCGGCTCGGGAATAAGATGTTCTCTCGCTCCGTCAAGGTATGCTATGAAGTCCTTTAATCCGTTTTCGGAATAAAACTCCTCAGAGGTATATTCGCCTTGTTCGTTCGGCGTTCTTTCGTCGGTAATGCGAAGTCTTATTCCCTTGTTGAGGTATGCAAGTTCTCTCAAACGGGAACACAAAGTATCATAATTGTATTCTGTTACTGTAAATATCTCATCGTCGGGAGTAAATTCGACAACCGTTCCCCTCTTGTCAGTCGTTCCGACTTGTCTTACATCGTATTGAGGGTGGCCCTTGACGTATTCTTGTTCGTAAACCTTACCTTCTTTATATACGGTTACCTTTGTGTGCTTTGATAAAGCGTTTACGCAGCTCACACCCACGCCGTGCAATCCTCCCGAGACTTTATAAGAGCCTTTGTCAAACTTGCCGCCGGCGTGCAATACCGTCATAACAACTTCCAATGCCGAACGATGTTCCTTAGGGTGCATATCTACCGGAATACCTCGCCCGTTGTCTTCCACTCTTATCGAATTGCCGGGCAAAATTCTCACATCAATATTATCACAAAAGCCTGCCAACGCCTCATCTATTGAGTTGTCCACCACTTCATAGACTAAATGGTGTAATCCTCTCACGTTTACATCTCCTATGTACATTGCCGGACGCTTCCTGACGGCTTCCAAACCCTCCAAAACACTGATGTTCGCCGCCGTATATTCGCCTTGTTTTATCTCTTCGCTCATTTTCGTTTTAATTTTTTCAAGCTACAAAGATAGGCATTTTCTTTCAAACAACATGACTTAAAAAGGCGTTTTTTCTTTTGTTCAATTCAAAATCAAATTTGTACTTTTGCAAAAAACAAATCGGGAAATGGTAGAAAATGTTTTGGTAAGTGCTGCAGGGTTGTGCCTTGCAACAATCATCGGTTCGTTAATCGGGTTTTGTTTCAAGAGTGTTTCGCACAAATGGAACGACATGATACTCGGCTTTTGTGCCGGAATAATGCTTTCGGCTGCCGTTTTGGGGCTTATATTGCCTGCAAGTCAATCGGTATCTTCGCTTGGTGTTGTGATAGTTGTTGCAGGCGTAATCACGGGAGCTGTATTCCTTACGCTCATAGACCGATTGACGCCACATCTTCACAATATTACGGGACTTGAAAGCGAAAGTCATAAAAACAATTCAAAGATAAATCATGTGTTGTTGTTCGTTTTGGCAATAGCAATTCACAAGTTGCCGGAAGGAATGGCGGCAGGGGTAGGCTTTAACGAAGAAAATATTTCCAATGCTTGGAATGTAACTCTTGCAATCGCCATTCAGAACATACCCGAGGGCATGGTGGTCATCTCTCCTCTGATTTTGGCAGGGGTAAGCAAACTAAGAACGTTTCTGATTGCAATTGCAATAGGAATTTTGGAGATATTGGGAGTGTTTATCGGCTATTTTGCAGGAGGAGTGTCCCAAATGTTGCTACCATTCATGCTCAGCTTTGCAGGAGGTGCGATGTTGTATGTGGTAAGCGACGAAATGATTCCCGAAACTCACGCTCACGGCTACCAAAAGCAGGCAACCTTTGCTTTGCTTGTAGGCTTTATGACCATAATTGTCTTTGATAAAATATTCACCTTTTGAGCCGATAAACCAAAATCTGATAATAATTCAACCGAATGCGGACAATAATCCGCTGTATTCAAAGCACAAAAAAGCCTTTCCCTGTTTCGGAAACCAAAATAAGGAAAGGCAAGAAATGAAAAATACTATTTTTTCTCTTTCAAAAGGTCTCTGATTTCAGACAAAAGCTCTTCTTCTCTGCTCGGAGCAGGAGCCGGTGCGGCAGGAGCTTCTTCTTTCTTTCTTTTGAGCTTTGCGAGCAAACGCACAAAGCAGAATATTGCGAAGGCAACAATCAAAAAGTCAAACACAACTTGCAAAAAGTTACCATAATTGAGAGTTACGGCAGGTGCAACCTCAACTCCTGCCTCAATCACGGCTTCTTTGAGGGTGAGCTTCAAGTCTGTGAAATTCACTCCGCCAATCAACACTCCCAAAGGAGGCATAATCACATCATTGACAAGCGATGTGATGATTTTTCCGAACGCACCGCCGATAATGATACCGACAGCCATATCAATCATATTGCCTTTTATCGCAAAGGCTTTGAAATCTTCCAATACTTTCTTTACTCCCATAGCTTTACACTTTTATTAAAATTTTCTGCAAAGGTAATACAAAATATCAACTCAAACACAAATCTTGACAATGATAAATAATATCAACCTAAATCAATATTGTAATTTTACTCAAATCAACAATCTGAAAACCAATCTATTGAAAGAGCAGAAATAAAACGCCGTTTTGCCAAAATAAAACGCCGTTTTATTCCGACGAAACGGCGTTTCATCAGGACAGAACGGCGTTTTGAAAAGTCTGAAACAGAACCTGAAAAAACTCTTTTGTCGAAAGGGTAATCAAACACGAGAATTTTTCATACCTTTGCAGGGTTTAAGATTTTTAATTGATATGGAAGCTATAACAAGTACTCACTTTAATTTTGAGAATCAGAAGAGTCTCTATGTGGGAAAGGTAAGAGACGTGTATAACATTGCTGACGAGCATTTGGTAATGGTGGTAAGCGACAGAATATCGGCTTTTGATGTTGTCCTTCCCAAGGGAATTCCTTACAAGGGACAGATTTTGAACACTATTGCGGCAAAGTTCCTCGACGCAACGGCTGATATTGTTCCTAATTGGAAGATTTGTACTCCCGACCCTATGGTTACTTTGGGCAAGAAGTGCAATCCTTTGAAGTTGGAGGTGATTGTCAGAGGCTATTTGGCAGGAAGTGCATGGCGAGAGTACAAAAATGGAGCCCGAGAGCTGTGCGGAGTGAAACTTCCCGAAGGAATGAGAGAAAATGACAAGTTTCCTCAACCCATAATTACCCCTACCACAAAGGCAGATGAGGGTCATGACGAGAATATATCGAAGGCTGAGGCAATCGCTCAGGGCATAGTGTCGAAGGAAGACTTTGAGCTGTTGGAAAAATACTCCCTTGCTCTCTTTGAAAGAGGTACGGAAATTGCAGCAAAACGAGGTCTTATCCTTGTGGATACAAAATATGAGTTCGGAAAACTTGGAGATGAGATAATATTGATTGATGAAATTCATACGCCTGACTCTTCCCGCTACTTCTATGCCGAAGGTTACGAACAAAGACAGGCAAATGGTGAAAAGCAAAGGCAGCTTTCGAAGGAGTTTGTGAGAGAATGGTTGATGGAAAACGGATTTCAGGGCAAGGAAGGACAGAAAGTGCCTGAAATGACGGACGAAATAGTGAACAATATCTCGGAAAGATATATGGAATTGTACGAACAAATTACCGGAGAGAAGTTCATAAAGAGAGAATGTCCCGATGTATTGAAGTCAATGGAAGAAAATATTTCCAAAGCCTTGAAAGAATTAAGATAGGTCATGAAGACAAAAGGATTGTTTTTTTCTTTGGTTGCAGGAACGCTACTATTGCTGTCGTCTTGTGGCAAAGATGAGGTTTTCAAACAGTATAAGGAGTTGCCAAATCAAACATGGGAAAGAATTGAAGAGGGTAAGAAGCTGACGTTTGACAACATTGAGATAACAAAAGAAAACGAGAGTTACGACATTGTGGTGATGCTCAGACACACTCCTTACATCAACGAAGACCAAGTCAAGTTTAAGATGCTCATCACCTCGCCTTCGGGAACTACGAGGGAGAGTGTACACCAAATAAAGCTCAAAGACCGCGATAACAAGGGGTGGAGAGGTGATGCTCTTGGTGATTTGATTGACATAGAAGAAGTTTGCAAACAATATGTTACCTTTTCGGAAAAAGGACTTTACACAATAGAATTGGTAAACATGGGTACAAAATATGAGACTGTCGGTTTGTTGGAAGTAGGTCTCAAAGTTGTAAAGTCAGATCTTAACATCAAAACAAAATAAGTCGGAATGACCGATGATTTTTCGGCAAATCCGTTTCGTTCTCGCATAGAAACGATACTCAAAACGCTTCCCTCTTCGCCCGGAGTGTACCAATACTTCGACAAAGAGGGGAACGTTATTTATGTAGGCAAGGCTAAAAATCTCAAAAACAGAGTTCTGTCTTACTTTCGCAGCGACAACAATCATAGTGCGAAGACTCGCATTCTTGTAAGGAAGATTGCCGACATCAAACTCATTGTTGTGAGCAGCGAAACGGAGGCTCTGCTTCTTGAATGCAACCTTATCAAAAAATTCAGACCGAGATATAACGTCCTTTTGAAAGATGACAAGAGCTATCCTTGGATTTGTGTGTCTAATGAGGACTTTCCGAGGGTCTTTACCACACGTCAGCGAAAACATGACGGCTCTTTGTATTTCGGACCTTACCCAAGCGGAAGACAGCTCAAAGAAATCACAGACCTTATTCGCAAATTGTTTCAATATCGTACTTGTTCGCAACCAATGAGTGTGCAGAGCGTCGAAGCAGGAAAGCACAAGGCTTGTCTGAACTACCAAATCAAGCTGTGTAATGCTCCTTGTGAGGGTTGTGTTTCGCAAGAAGAGTATGCCGAGACGATAAACGAAATCAAGAAAATCCTCAGAGGTGATTTTAATCACATAAAACGCGAATTGAAAAATCAAATGTCGGATTATGCTTCGCAGCTTTTGTTTGAGCAAGCCGAGCAGGTGAAACAACGACTTGTGCTTTTGGAAAACTACACTGCCAAAACGGTCATCATTTCTGACAGTATGCTTGATGCGGAAGTGTATGATTATGTTCCGTTTGAAGGAAATATTGTGGTCAATGCGATGAAAATTGTTGGTGGTTGTTTGATTGGTTCTGTTTCAATGCAGGTAAACTGCAAACTTGGGGAGACACCGGAAGAACTTTTCACTCAGGCAATAATCCAAACTCGTGAAAATCTGTCTTGGAACGCAAAAGAGATTATTGTTCCTCAGCTTTTGGATTTGCCGCAAGAGTATGTAAAACAAAGCCTTGCCCAAACTGCCAATCGAAAACACCTTTTGGAGCTGTGCCATCGCAATGCCATGTTTGCAAAGAGCGACAAGATAAAGCAGGAAAGCCTTCTCGATCCCGAGCGTTGGAGCAATCGACTTGTGGAACAGATGCAAAAAGACCTGCAACTTCCTAAACCACCCTACCACATGGAGTGTTTTGACAACTCAAACATACAAGGAGAATATCCTGTCGCAAGTTGTGTTGTGTTCAGAAACTGCAAACCCTCAAACAAAGAGTACAAACATTTCAATATAAAGACGGTTGAAGGTCCCGATGACTTTGCTTCGATGAGGGAAATAGTATATCGTCGATACGGAAGGCTGAAAGCTGAGGGCAAACCGCTGCCCGACCTTGTCATTGTCGATGGAGGAAAAGGACAACTCTCGGCAGCAGTTGAGAGTTTGACCGCTTTGGAACTTATGGGCAAGGTTCCGATTATAGGAATTGCCAAACGTTTGGAAGAGATTTACTTTCCGGGAGAGCAATATCCGCTTTGTGTCGATAAGCGGTCAAATTCTCTCAAAGTCATTCAGCATATAAGAGACGAGGCTCACCGATTTGGTATTACTTTTCACCGAAACAAGAGGAGCAAAGGCACTTTCCGCACAGAACTATGCGATATTGACGGCATAGGAGAGGCAACTGCACAAACTCTTTTGCTGAGATTTAAGAGTGTTAAGCAGATTGCTGAGGCTTCATTGGAAGATCTTGCCCGCTCAATCGGCAAAAGCAAGGCGGCAAAGGTCTATAATCATTACCACAAAGACGTTTTGCAATAGTATTTCTCTCTCTTTCTCAAATAGTTTTCTGAAAACTCTATTCCTCTTAGTGGATTTTACTACTTTGAATCGATGCCGTAGCCAAACAGGGCAAAGTCTCCGAGAGTAGGGTCGGTAGGGAAAATTTTTCGGAGTTGCTCTGTGATTTGTAAGGCGGCGGTCATGTCGGCTTGTTTGCGACAAGTCAGTCCCAACTGCTTGGAAAGGCGAAATACATGAGTGTCAAGCGGTATTATAAGCTCGCTTTGAGGCAGCAAATCCCATATTCCCAAATCTACAACGCCGTCTTTGCGTATCAACCAGCGAAACAACAAGCACAATCTCTTGCAGGCAGATTGAGTATTTTTAGGAATACCTTTCTGAGAAGGGAAAAGAGAAATAAAACTCTTCAAAAGACTTTCGGCAGAAGTGTATTGCGGATTTATCGACAGCAGTTTGTCTTCAAGACTTAGGAAGTTTTGCTTCACATAAATGGCATATAATCTGTCGCAAAGCCGGTAGTAGTCTTGCCAAGTGTAGAAACGATAGAGACAGTCGGTGTTTGAGCGATAAGGCTCAAACTTTCGTTGCGATATATACTCGAAAGGTCTGCCAGAAAACTCATTGTGAAGTTTTTCTAAGGTGATTAAAATCTGCTTTCGGTTGCCGTACGCTGCCCAAGAGGAGACAAGAGCCGATATTTCGATGTCTCTTTTGTCTGAATACAAGTGCGGGAATTGTACGGGGTCGTCTGCAATGAACTCTTTGCAGTTGTATTTCTTTGCAAGGCTGACAAGGAGTTCTGCAATTTGCTTATGCTCGAAAGGAACGCTCATTCTTCTTCTTTTTGTAAGGATTGATAAATCAAATCTTGAATATCTGTCCGGATATTCATTTGTGCCAATTTATTGACAGAGGCATCGGGATATACTCTGTTGGACAAAAAGATGAATATAGTACCGTTTTCGGGTTCTATCCACAAGTATGTGCCTGTAAATCCGCTGTGTCCGAAGCTCTCGGGTGAGCAAAATTCGGAGCAGTGTCTCGATTTGGAATGAATAAGCGGCTTGTCAAAACCCAAAGCTCGGCGATTGTCATATTTTTTATAGTATCTGTGATTGAATGTCTCTATGATTTCTTCTTTCAGATAGCGTTTTTGGTTGTATGTTCCTTTGTTCAGAAGCATCTGACAGAGGGCAAAGAGGTCTTTGGTTGTAGAAAACAATCCTGCATGTCCTGCTACACCTCCGTTAAGAGCTGATGTTTCATCATGTACAAAGCCTTTCAGTTTTGTCTTCCTGAAATCCACAGCCTCTATTGTGGGAACGATGTTGTCGGGATTTTGATTGTGAGATAGCGGATTGAAACAAGTGTGATTTAATCCCATTGGTTGATAAAATGTCTCTTCCAAATAGGTGTCCAAAGTCTTGCCGCTCACAGCCTCAACCAAGTCTGCAAGCATGATAAAGCCCAAGTCGCTATACACATATTGGTGTTTCTCTCCCAAAGGAGAGGCTGCAATCTGTTTTCTTATGGTCTTGGAGTATTCTTTCTTGACAAAAAGACTGTCGCACACCTGAACATAGCTTGCTGTTTCGTCATTTTGTTTTGCAAAAAGGTCGCTTTGTTTCTTTGCATCTTCGAGAGCATATTTCCATATCGGCAGAAAGGCTTTCAGTCTTGCGATGTGGGAGAGGGCTTCTCTGATTGTGATTTTGGATTTGTTCGTTTTTTTAAGATAAGTAAGGTAGTCTGAGAGTTTGTCGTCAAGAGAAAATTTGTCCTCTTCGTACAATTTCATCACCGCAAGGGTGGTTGCCATTACTTTTGTGAGAGATGCAAGGTCAAAAAGACTGCTGTCTGTTATCGGTGTGGTGTTTTCGTAGGTCTGAAAGCCGACAGAGCGTTCAAAGACAATCTCTCCGTCTTTGGCAATAAGAACTTGGGCTCCTGGATAGGCTTTTTCTTCCAATCCTTTGAGGATTATGCTGTCAATCTTCTCAAAACAATCCTGTCTCATTCCCATGTCAATTACTTTTTGGTAAGGATTGACACAGGTTTGAGCCTCTTTTCCCGAACCGACAGGGTATTTCTCACTTCCGCTCACGGGAAGAGAGCCATTGAAGTCGCCTTTGCCGAACAGAGCATTGGCAACTGCAATTTGCAATTCGGCAGTGTTTTGATAACCAACCACCAATCCGTCATAATTGTCTATCGTATCGAGACTTTCAAGGCAGTAAGGATTTGCCAAAAGCACCAATATATTGTTCTTGTCAAGCGATTGAATTTTTTGAATGGTCTGCAATTTTGTCTTACCAAGCCCGTAATTGTTTTTCTTAGTTTGATTTACTCCTCCCCAAAGAAGAGTGATGATGATGTCTGCATTGTTTGCTTGATTGAGAATGCTGTCTGTTGTGGCATCATCGGCTTTGTCGCCAATGCAATAGCTGTTTATCTCTTGGAAAGTCCTGCATACCGAATCGAAATGGTCGAAAGGTTTATCGTCAAGAGCAATCACCGCAATATGGTTGCTTTGTGAGGGTTTCAAAGGCATGATTACATTGTTTGATTTCAAAAGTGTAATTGCTTGATTGGCAATCTGTTGATTTAGTGCTTTAATCTCTTGATTTATCTCGGCGATTTGGTCGGATAAAACGCCGTTTTGTTTCGCTGAAACGGCGTTTTGTTTTGCCAAAGTGCCGTTTTGATTTTTTATTGTTTTGGATTGATTTATCACACCCAAATCATACTTCCAGCGAAGTACCTTTTTGCATTTTTCTCTTATGAGTTTTTCGCTCAAAACTCCCTCTTCCACAGCCTTGCAAATTGCATTCACTGCCTCGGTTGTGTTTGCCGGCATGAGCAAAACATCGACTCCTGCTTTCAAGGCAAGCACTTGTGCCTGTCCGTCGGGATAGTCGTTTGTCAAACCTTTCATATTCATTGCGTCGGTGAAGATAAGACCTTTGAAATTCAGCTCGTCAATCAGATAATCGTTGATTATGTTGTGATTTATTGAGGCAGGAAGAGAACTTTCGGGGCTTAGAGCAGGTACATTGAGGTGTCCTATCATTGCACCCCATACTCCTTTTTCGATGTTGTAACGAAACGGATAAATGTCCACCGAATCTATAAAATCCTTGTCGTGATTTATGGTAGGGAGAGAGCTGTGCGAATCGATGTCTGTGTCTCCGTGTCCGGGGAAGTGCTTTATCACTGCCATTATTCCGTTGTCCTGCATTCCTTTTGCGTACTGATATGCAAGCAAAGCGACTTTTTCTTTGTCCTGACCGAAAGAACGAGTGTTGATTACGGGATTTGCAGGGTTTAGATTGATGTCCACATCGGGTGCGAAGTTGATATGAATACCCAAAAGTTTACATTGCTTTGCTATTGCAGCACCTTTTTTGTACACAAGCTCGTAGCTGTCTTGGTTTATAGCCCCGAGTGTCATCGCTCTTGCAAAGGGAGTAATGTCAGAAAGCCTCATTGCCAACCCCCATTCGCCGTCAATAGAAACCAAAAGAGGTATCCTGCAAAGCGAATTGTACTTCTCTATTAACACAGGTACGTTTTCGCTTTTGCCCTTAAAGAAACAAATTCCGCCAACTTTGTTTGAGTCGATGTCTCGCATTATTTTATCGACGTAGGAGGGGGTAATGTCGCTGTCGCTGCCTATCATTATCAGCTGACCGACCATTTCTTTCAAACTCATTTGCTCCATTGTTTGCTTGACAAAGTGTTCTCTGCCTTTCTTTTTCTGTATTGGACCATTGGCAAGGCATACTATCGGCATAATGCACACAATCAGCAGCGTAAAAATGATTTTTTTCTTCATATCTCTGTTTTTTATTCGTGCAAAGATAGATAATTTGGTTTTATTTCGTATCTTTGCTCAATTTAATTTTGAATAAAAGTCAGCTATGATAGTCATTGACAGATTGAAAAGCCCCAAACAGGGTATCTCTTCGATGTTTGTATTAAACACCGAGGGTAAACAAAGAGTCGATTCAAAGTTGTTGAATGACCAAGAGTTGGAGTATATCAACCGAGAGT
This sequence comes from Bacteroidales bacterium, assembly GCA_004551865.1. Classification (GTDB taxonomy): domain Bacteria; phylum Bacteroidota; class Bacteroidia; order Bacteroidales; family P3; genus Onthomorpha. The sequence goes on along the minus strand of SFPR01000023.1, from coordinate 17,088 downwards.
ACTCTGACAACAACAGAACCTTTTTTGCTTTCGACAAACTCTCCCATTGGGAAATTGTGGCTGTGGTAGAAAACAAAGATGCGGAATATAAGACAATCGAAAGTTTGAGACGATTGGGCGGAAAGGTGTTGGACTTTTGCGACAAAGAGTATATAAAACAACTGCAACTGATAACTTCAATACCCAAAAGCCATGTCATGGGCTTTATTGAGGGAATGTTGCTCTCGAGTTATACTTTTGATGCTTACAAAACCGACCCTCAGAAGTGTATTCACCCATTTGACAAGCTCAGTGTGATTTCTCAGGAGATTGAAAGCAGCGATATTGAGAGCCTTTTGATAGTTGCAAGAGCCGTCGAGAAGTGTAAGGACCTTGTAAACGAACCTTATTGCAGCCTTAATGCGGAAGGATTGGCATCAGCCTTTGTAAACATGTCTCACGAGGCAGGGATAGATGTTGAAGTGTGGCACAAAGACAAGATTGAAGCCGAAAAAATGGGAGGATTGCTCGCAGTAAACAAAGGAAGCGTCGATCCGCCTACTTTTACTATCATGAAATATATGCCGAAAGATGCAGTAAACAGCAGACCTTTGGTTTTGGTCGGAAAAGGCTTGGTTTATGACACAGGAGGCTTGAATTTGAAACCCGGAGACTACATGAATGACATGAAAGAGGACATGGCAGGAGCGGCAATGATGGCTTGTGCGATTTATGCCGTGGCTTGCTTGGGATTGCCTCTTTCGGTTGTTGGCTTGTTTCCTTCGACCGACAACCGCCCTTGCGGAAATGCTTATGCAAGCGGTGATATAATAAATATGTATGACGGAACCAATGTGGAGGTTGTAAATACTGATGCAGAGGGACGAATGATATTGGCAGATGCTCTTTCGTTTGCCAAGAGTCTTTCGCCAATGTTGGTTGTAGATGCGGCAACTCTGACGGGTGCTGCTTCAAGAGCGATAGGACCTTTCGGAATTGCAGCCGTTGAACAGAGAGCCGAAAAATATATGAACCTCATCAAACAGAGCGGAAACACAACTTACGAACGTATTGCAGAGTTTCCGTTTTGGGAAGAGTACGATGAGTTGATTAAATCAGACATTGCAGACATCAAAAACTGTGGTCCTGCAGAGGCAGGCATGATTACAGCAGGCAAATTCCTTGCACACTTTACTGATTATCCATACATACACTTGGATATTGCAGGGGTGGCAATGTATTCGACAAAAAAAGATTACGCAGGTAAGGGAGCAAGCGGCTATGGCGTAAGATTGATAGTGGATTTTATTAAGTCGCTTGCCGAGAACAAAGATATACAATAACAACATTATGACAGAATCAAACAACACAAGAAGAACCCCTTTCAGAGCAAGAAGAGAAAAAGACGAAGAGAACATTCGTATAGGTATTTCGCAGGGAGATGTGAACGGAATAGGATATGAAGTTTTGTTGAAGTGCTTTTCCGACAACAGAATGTTGGAACACTGCACTCCGATATTGTATGGCTCTTCCAAGGTGGCATCTTACCACAAGAAATTGATAAATGCAACGGATTTTCCATTTGTAAACATACGTTCGGCAGAGCAGGCAGAGGCGCACAAGTTCAATATACTCAATATAATTCAGGAAGAGGTCAAATTGGATATAGGACAGCCTACCGAAATAGGAGGAAAGTTGGCAGCTATGAGTTTGGATTATGCGTGTCATGACATTATGCACGGCAAGTTAGATGCCATTGTAACCAATCCAATCAACAAAAAGAACATTCAAAGCGACACGTTTAACTTCCCGGGTCATACAGAATATCTCACAAAGAAGTTTGGAGCAGAGGAAAGTTTGATGATAATGACCTGTCATGACATTCACATAGGAATAATGACCAATCACCTGCCGCTTGTCCAAGTTCCCAAAGTTTTGACCAAAGAGTTGATACTTCGCAAGCTGAAGGTGTTGGACAAATCTTTGAAAAGAGATTTTGGTATCCGTATGCCAAAAATTGCAGTCTTGGCTTTGAATCCCCATGCAGGCGACAGAGGCTTGATAGGAGAAGAAGACGACAGCATAGTTGCCCCTGCAATCAGGGAGGCTTTCGATAATGGCATATTGGCATTTGGTCCTTATCCGGCAGACGGCTTTTTCGGCAATGGTACAATAAGAGATTTTGATGGTGTGATGGCGTTGTATCATGACCAAGGTTTGATACCGTTCAAACTAATGAGCTTTACCGAAGGAGTAAACTTCACGGCAGGATTGCCATACGTGAGAACATCACCTGCTCACGGCACTGCATACGAAATTGCCGGCAAGAATGTGGCTTCTTCCCAAAGTTTCAGAAATGCAGTCTTCTTGGCAATGGACATAATCCGCAACAGAAGAGACTATGACTTGCTTTCGGCAAACACATTGCGTGCCGCAAAGAGAGATAACATCGTTGATGAAGACATAACCAAAGAATTGCAAAAAGATGACGAGCCTGCGCTTTAATCAAGCGAAAGAACGCATAGACGAATTGCGTAAGCAGTTGAACCAATACAACTACGAATATTATGTATTGGACAATCCCACAATAGGGGATATGCAATTTGATTTGTTGATGAAGGAGTTGGAGAGCTTGGAGGCTGAGTTCCCCGAGTTTGACGATGTAAATTCACCGACAAAACGTGTGGGCGGGCAACCAAACAAGAGCTTTGTTCAGAGAGAACATACTTTTCCCATGCTTTCTCTTGCAAACACCTATTCGAGAGAAGAGATTGTCGATTTTGTTGCAAGAGCCGAGAAAGCCTTGCCGCAAGAGAGTGAATTGGAATGGGTATGTGAACTCAAATATGACGGAGTTGCGATAAGTCTTCTTTATGAGAACGGACGCTTTGTGCGAGCCTTGACAAGGGGAAACGGAGTTGTGGGAGACGATGTGAGCGACAACATTCGTACAATCAAGTCTGTACCGCTCCAACTCTATGGAGAGAATATTCCCGAGAGGTTTGAAATAAGAGGAGAGGTTATATATCCGCACAAAGCCTTTGAAGAATTTAACCAAAAGAGAATAGAAAACGGCGAAGAACCTTTTGCAAACTGTCGAAATGCGGCTTCGGGGAGCATAAAATTGATGAACCCTCAGGAAGTAGCCCAAAGAAAACTTGAATGTTTCCTTTACTTCCTCATGGGCGACGATTTGTCGGAGTGGAGTAACCATTATGACCGCTTGCAGGCGGCACGTTCGTGGGGCTTTAATGTGCCTCGTTATATGGCGGTGGCAAGAAACATTGACGAAATAATGGGTTTTATTGATGAATGGGACACCGAAAGGGAGAATTTGCCGTTTGACATTGACGGCATTGTGATAAAACTCAACAAAGTCAAACTTTGGGATACCTTAGGCACTACTGCAAAAAGTCCGCGTTGGGCAACAGCATTCAAATTTAAGGCAGAGCAAGCCGAAAGCAGGCTTTTGACAATAGAATATCAAGTAGGCAGAACCGGAATTATCACTCCTGTTGCAGTCTTTGAGCCGGTGTGGTTGGGAGGAACATGGGTCAAAAGAGCAAGTGTTCACAACGCCGAACAGATGCAACGTCTCGACCTTTGCCAAGGCGATATTGTAATCATAGAAAAGGGAGGAGAAATCATTCCGAAGATAGTTGGCAAAAAGCAAAGGGAGATTGAAAGCGACAAATCTGCAACTCCTTGCAAAAAAATCGACTTTATATCACATTGTCCGGTCTGCGGAGCGAAACTTGTTCGTCAAGAGGGAGAAGCAGGACACTATTGCCCAAACTACAACCATTGTCCTCCTCAAATATTCGGCAGATTTCAACATTTTGTTTCCAAGAAAGCAATGAACATAGAGACGCTTGGAGACGAAAAAATCAAGGCTATGCTTGACCAAGGACTATTAAAAGATTTTTCTTCTTTGTATGATTTGACTGCAAGCGACCTTGTGGGGCTTACTTCGGGCGAAGAGGGGAGCAAATCGACAATAAGAGCCAAGGGAGCTGCCAATATGATAAATGCAATCGAGAAATCCAAACAAGCAGGCTTTGAGAGAGTGCTTTATGCCTTGGGAATAAGATATGTGGGAGAAGTAACGGCAAAAAAACTAGCCCGATACTACAAAAATATTGATGCCCTGAAAGCTGCAAGTTTCAATCAGCTTGTCGAAATTGACGAAATAGGAGAAAGTATAGCCGAAAGTCTTGTAAATTATTTTGCAAACAGCGAGAATACCGCTCTTATTGACAGGTTGAGAGCAAGAGGACTAAAATTTGAACTGCAAGAAGAAGAGATGTCTTCAACCTTGGAAGGATTGAGCTTTGTAATAAGCGGAACTTTTACCTTGTTTTCGCGAGACGAATTGAAAAAACAAATCGAAAAACATTCTGGAAGAGTGATTTCAAGCATATCTTCAAAGGTTGATTATGTGATTTGTGGAGAGAATATGGGACCTCAAAAAAAGAAAAAGGCAGAAGACTTGGGCATAAAGATGATTGACCAATACGAATTTGCGAAAATGATTGACCCCGAAAAAGCATCTGACAAATGAAAAGCATAGCATTTCACACTTTGGGCTGCAAGTTGAATTTTGCAGAAAGCTCTTACCTTGCCGGATGTTTTGTTTTGCGAGGCTACAAGCAGGTAGAGTTCAGACAAAAGGCAGATGTGTATGTCATCAACACTTGTACGGTAACCCAAGTTGCCGAGAAGAAGTGCAGAAACGCAATTCGGCAGGCACACAAGCTCAATCCCGCGGCAGTTATTGCCGTAATAGGCTGTATGTCTCAGCTCAATGACAAAGAAATTGAGACTATTGAGGGTGTCGATTTGATATTGGGTAACGACGACAAGCCCAAATTGGTCGATTTAATCGAGAATTACCAAAAGAAACCGACGGTTGAGAACCATGTTTGCGACATCAGTCGTCTCAAAACCTTTTTCCCTTCATATTCTTCTTCGGACAGAACTCGTTCATTTTTGAAAATTCAAGATGGTTGCGACTATTTTTGTACCTATTGTGCCATTCCCTATTCGCGAGGCAGAAGTCGCAGCGGCAGTATTGCCGATGTGGTGTCTTGTGCCGAGGTTTTGGCATCTGAGGGTAAGAAAGAAATAGTACTGACAGGCGTAAACATAGGCGATTTTGGAAAACAGAGCGGCGAAACCTTCCTTCAACTTATCGAAGCCTTAGATAAGGTCAAAGGAATAGAGCGTTACCGCATTTCAAGCATAGAACCGAATCTTATAACCGATGAGGTGATTGATTTTTGTGCCGCTTCCGAGAGTTTTTTGCCACACTTCCACATACCGCTTCAAGCAGGCAACAACAAAATCCTGCACTTGATGAAACGAAAGTACGACAGGGAGTTGTTTGCTCAAAGAGTAGAGAGAATACTTTGCAAAATGCCCGATGCTTTTGTTGCAGCAGATGTGATTGCAGGCTTCCCGGGTGAGAGCAGAGAGGACTTTGAAGATGCCAAGAGCTTCATTCAGTCTCTTCCTTTGGCAGCTCTTCATGTGTTTACCTACTCTGAGCGTCCCAATACACCGGCTTGCAGTATGCCAAACAGCGTCCCTGTTGAGGAAAGACACCTCAGAAGCAACGAACTGCAAGCAATATCGGACCAAAAGAAAGACTTGTTTTACCAAAAGAACAAAGGAAGCATTCGCAGCGTGCTTTGGGAAGCAGACAACGAAGATGGAATGATGTTTGGTTTCAGTGAAAATTATCTGAGAGTAGGACGAAAGTTTGACTCAAGCCTTATAAACACAATAACACGAGAAAAATTAGAAACAATAGATAACAAATACAAATCATATATCCTATGAGAATAAGTCAAAGACAAAGAAAATGGAAAATGATGCTACCGTTTGTAGCAGTGATTGCACTTTTTAGTTCTTGTAAACCCTTAGAACAAGACATTTTTAAGCCCGATTATCAAAATGTGAGCCTTTTGCCCAAGCTCACAGCGTGGATAGACCAGCCTTCTTTTGAGAATGCGTACGGAGCAAACTCCTATTCTGTTAAGGCTTCCGACGATTTGAAAAATCCATACGGCTTGACCGAAACCCCATACGGCAAAGGTGTATATGAAATCACCGAAAAGACCAAGTTATATACGGCAGAAAAGAGAATACAAGATGCAGCAGATGTTTTTGTTACCGAAGTTACCGAGAACATTTGCGACATGACGACCAAGAAAAGAGGAAACATCGTTCTCAGAGCAGGAGACATATACAACAAAAACAACTATAAGTGGTCTTGGTTGAGCGGTTTCACTTTCGGAGTGCTGAATGTGTTTGGTATGCCGCTATGTTCAAACGTTACAGAGTTGGAAGTGATTGTCGAAATATATGATAGCCGCAACAACTTGGTGGCAAAGTTCAACGAACGAGGCTCTTCCAAGCAGTATATGGCTTTTTATCACGGCTATTATGAGTTTCAGCGTCGTGCAGCCACGCTTGCCTTGCAAGACGGCTTGATGAAAATCAAGGAATTGATAGAAAAAGACGCTCCACTTATCAAAGCAAAACTAAAATAGCAGTCAAAACAATGGCAACAATAAGGAAAGCACAAAGGCAAGATGTTCCGATAATTCTGCAACTCATCAAAGAACTTGCAGAATATGAGAAAGAACCCGATGCAGTCGAAGCGACGGAAGAGATTTTGGAACAATCAATTTTTGACAAACAGCAAGCAAATGTCGTTCTCTTGGAAGAAGAAGGACAAACCATAGGTTTTGCACTCTATTTCTTCAACTTCTCAACTTGGAGAGGTAAAGCAGGGCTATATTTGGAAGACTTGTTTGTTCGACCCGAGTTCAGAGGCAGAGGCTATGGCAAACTCTTGCTTTCATATCTTGCAAACCAAGCACAACGCAACGATTGTCCGCGATTTGAGTGGATTGTGTTGGATTGGAATACCCCTTCAATCAACTTTTACAAAGCCATGGGAGCAAAACCCTTGGACACATGGACGGTATTCCGCTTGGAAAACAAAGCACTTAAAGACCTGTCCGAACAATTTGAGCAACTAAACCGATAAATACACTCAACAGATGTGACAATAGGAAGAAAAGTGATTTTTACAACTTTGATTTTACTCTCTTGCACAAAGTTTTTTGGGCAGGACGTACACTTTTCGACCATTAGTACGAGCGATATGTTTCTCAACCCTGCAAAAACAGCCTTTTCTCCCTACGATTTTAAGGTGGGAGCAGCCTATCGAAATCAGTGGCAAACCATTTCGGTGAGCGGATACAACACATCGCTACTTTCTGCCGAGGCTCGCTTGTTTTCTTCTCGTCAATACCGACACTCTTTCGGCATAGGACTTATGTTCATGCAAGACGTGGCAGGAAGTCTCGACTTTGGGGAACAACAAATCTCTCTTTCTGTTTCGTACAACAAACAGCTGACCAAAAATCACGAACAATTCCTATCCTTGGGTCTTTCTTTTGGAAGAACCACATGGGGATACGATGCGACAAATGCCGATTTCGGAAGATTTGACAGCGATGACGAAGGCATACTGCTTTCAAAGATTTCAACCTTTGACCTTTCTGCGGGAGTACATTGGCAAATCAGCCCTGTTGAAGAACAAAACATCTCGGCAGGAGTGGCAGTCTTTCACATCAACAACCCTACATACTCGTTTTATGACAACACATCAATCAGCCTTATGCCGCGTTATACCCTCTATGCGACCTATCTTTTCCCTACTTCCGAACAATCGAAAATGCAAAGCATACTTCGCTTCAACAAGCAAAACGACAACTATGAACTTGTTGCCGGATTGGAATGGATATTCTCCCTTTCGACAACAGTTTTCGACATAGAGAACATTGCAGCAGGCATATTTTACCGCTCAAATGATGCAATGATAATCACGCTCAGCTATCGCTTCAACGAATTGACCGCAGGTTTGGCATACGATGTCAATCTCTCATCGCTGAGCAAAGTTTCCCACACCTACGGAGCCGTAGAATTGTGGGCAAGTTACGGAATAAACAGATTTAAGTATAAACGACAAACAAAAACTATACCATGTCCAACCTTCTAAAAACAACAACGATTATTGTGAGCCTTATTTTTTGCTGTTTGCCGACGGCATCGGCTCAGGAAAAGTATGCAAAAGCATACGAGAAAAAAGGAGATACAGCCTTCGAGAGAGGATATTACGAAGAGGCACTTGAATGTTACTCCTTGGGACGGCGATTTGTCCTCAAACCACTTTCGCTTTTTTATAAAAGCGGAGAGGCTTGCAGAATGCTCAAAGACTATGACAAGGCAGAGTATTGGTATCAAAAAGTGTTGATAGAGAACGACACTCTCAATATCAACACAGCTTTTCCGATGTTGTATCTTCATTTGGCAGAAGTGGCAAAGTGCAACGGCAATATCATACAAGCACAACATTTTCTCAACACCTGCCTTTTGGATTGCCCCGACATACAGATACGAAAGCAGGCAAAACGAGAGCTAAGCTCCATAAAGTGGATTTTTGACAACGACACACCCGAAGAAAACACACTTGTGCTAAACCTTGGCAATAATGTAAACAACTCTTTCTCACAGTCGGGAACATACGTTCTTAATGACAGCCTGCTATACTTCACTTCACCAACATACAAAGAGAAGTACCAAGACGGAGAGTTTGTTTACACCGACATTTACGACCAAATCTTTGTCAGCAACATAGACGAAGATTTCTATACACCGGCAAAACCATTGGAACACGATAGAATAAACACAAAAAAGTGGAACTATTCCAACTTCTTTCTTGACACCATAACGCAGACAATTTATTTCAACTGCACCAAGAAAGCCTCGGGAAAGGACAACCAACAGATATATTTCAGCAAATATACCGATGGCAAGTGGTCAAAGCCCCAAGTGTTTAAGCCTGCATACGACAAAACATCTTCAAACACCTGTCCGGTGATAGCAAGAGACGAAGAAGACGGACAAACACTGATGTATTTCAGCAGCAATCGCCAAGGCGGCTTTGGAGGATTTGACATCTGGTATATTGATTTGACGAGTGAGAACCCTGTTGCGGTCAATCTCGGAAGCACAATCAACACTTGCGGAAACGAAATCACACCACACTACTGCCAAGACGAAGAAACACTTTACTTCTCGTCTGACACCCACCCGGGATTTGGCGGATTTGACATCTTCAGGAGCGAAGGCTGGTTGCAACGCTGGACAACACCCGAAAACCTTCTTATGCCGATTAACTCATACGCCAATGACATTTATCCCTTTGTTACCATTTCTGCCGAGCAAGGCTACTTTACCTCAAATCGAAGCAGCGAAAACAACACCAAAAACAAGACCTGTTGCAACGACCTCTATCGTTGGGACAAGAGCCTTCCGAAAGTACCTACCGAACAAGTCGTTAAAGCAAAGTCAGCCTTCAATCCGGCTTTTGATTTGCCAATCAGTCTATATTTTCACAACGATGAGCCAAATCCCGGTTCGACAGATACTATCACAACCACCGATTATGCACTTTGTTACCGCGATTACAGAGCATTGAGCAACCTCTACAAAGCCAACTGCTCCAAAGGCCTGTCCGACAGCTTGGAAAGCAAAGCAGTTGCGATGATGGAAGAGTTCTTTACGGGCAAGATAGACAAGGGAATGCAAAAGTTAGAACTTTTGGCAAGCTATCTTTTGGAAAAACTGCAAGAAGGACACTCTGTAAGCCTGCAAGTGAGAGGATATGCCTCAGCTTTGCACAACGAAGACTACAACTACAAGCTCTCGCAACGCCGAATAGTCAGCTTGGAGAACTATTTGAGGAATTGGAACGCAGGAGCTTTGAGAGGCTACTTTGAAACACTGAATGAAAACGGAGTGCCTTTGATACAAATAGTCAGAATGCCATTCGGTAAGCTGGAAAGCCGCAGTGACAATCCCGAAACACTCGAAGAAAAACGCCGCAGCGTCTTCACCTTCTCAGCAATGGAAGAAAGAAGAATAGAAATAAGAGTTGTGAATGTGAGATAAGCAAAAATCAAAGTATTGAAAGCCAAATAATAACTTCTTTCTGTATTTTTCGACGATAAAAATCAAGGATTTTAAGCGAAGATTTCAAGTCGATTTCTCACCTGTTTTGAAAGCGAAATGAGTGTTTTTAGAGTGGAGCTTTACTCTTGCTACAACAACATAAGGGTTTTTGCTCACTAACATGAAGTCTTTTTGAAAAAAGACGAAGTGTTAGCACACAAAAGACGACGGATTAGCGAGCTTAAGTCTTCGTCTTTTTTCAAAAAGATGCAGTCTTATTTTATCCACATCAACACTTACTTTGCTCACAGCAGCATTTATTTTGCAAATACTTGAAATACAAACGATTGCTAAACGCTCAAATACTCGCAAAAATCGACCCCGACACTGACCGACCTCAAAAAATCGCCGGCATTTCGGCTTAAGAGACCGCCAAATGTTAAATAATTTGCTTGCGGAAACTTAATCAGTGTTGCGGAATATAAAACGATAACAACCTTTCTCCGAACAGATAACCCACCGGAACACCTTTGCCCTTGCATGGCGACCATTGTGTGGTACATTAACTCGGGGCGACGCTGACGCTCTGCCCCGAGCTAAGTGCTTTTGGGCTTTCAGCCCGAGGGTCAATCGAAATAAAACAATGTCATTACCGCCCGAGAATGTAATTGCAAATAACGCCATTACATCGTCATGCAAGAATAGCGGAATGCACACCATAGTCGTTAGAGTAGCAGGTCAGCAACGCATCGCTGTAGAGTTGAACGGCATCGGATATGTGCTTACAGCCTACATTCCCAGTGATTTTATGGAGAAAATTGAAGATGACTTGATAGAAAACGGATAGTTCCCCACTCTTCTACAATATAGAAGGAATAATGTTCATACGAAAAAGACAGCATTATGATACACAACAAGCAGATACTCACAGGTCTCGACCACAGTCAGTACGAGCACTCGTTAGACAGAGCCGCCTTGGAGAAACTGGAAAGCATCCCGTTCCTTACCACGGCTTGCAAATGGGTGACTTCTAACTTCATAGAGCGAGTGTATAACATTCAATATACGGGTAGCAACTTGAAGGTCACGAAAGAAAACTATCCCAAGATATATGAGTATCTTGAGGAAGCATGTCGCATTCTCGACTTGCAGCAAGTACCTGAATTGTATATCACTTGGGGTTATGACATCAACGCCTGTACCATTGGAGCTGAAAACCCGATAATCGTTCTCAACTCTGGCTTAATAGACCTTTGTGACGATGACGAGATACTCTTCATCATAGGCCACGAAGTCGGACACATCAAGTCGCAGCACATGTTGTATCACCTTATGGCACAGGTGATTAACTGGGGGATAGATACAATTCCTGGTGGCAGTTTGGTTGCCAGCGGTTTGCAGTTTGCCCTATACTATTGGAGCCGAATGTCGGAGTTCACAGCCGACCGTGCCGGTCTGATGTGCTGTCAGGACACCGATGCCATGACACGAGCCTTCATTAAGATGGCAGGTCTCCCCATCAAGGAGTTCAACAACATCCGTCCAGAGACCTTCATCCAACAGGCACGCGACTTCAAGATGCTCGACTATGAGGGAATGAACAAGGTAGTCAAGTTCCTCTCCATCGCCGACGAGACCCATCCATGGACAGTGATGCGCTCGGCCGAGCTGTTGAAGTGGATTGACAGCGGAGAATATGGACGTTTCGTAACACGCCGTTATCTCAGATAGCCCATGAGAAAGAGATTGCATAATATCGACTTCGCTTCTGTCATGCACCCTGATGACAAGAAGAAGGTGGAATGGCTAAACAGTCTGAAGGTGCCCTACCTGTCAAAGTGGGACTTCATACGTGAGATAGCCAAACACCCGCTTGATCATGACCTGAAGACATGGTACGAGATATTCAAGGCAGATGTGGAGTACTATACCTTCAAGGATTTCCTCGCTGCCACCACCAGCAAGTACCAGGAGGCATACAACGAGGTGGAGAACCAGGGTGAAGGTATCAATATCACTGCCGAGAGTCTGCCGCAGATGTATGCACAGCTCACCGAAGCTTGTGCCATCCTTGGTATTGAGGACATTCCTGCCTACTCTACCGATTGGTATTACGGACCTTACCATTTCTCCAATGGCGAGAAGCACCGTCGCATCGTCATGATGTCGGGCAGTGCCGACCTTTTCACCGAGGGCGAGATGATGTTCACCCTTGGACATGAACTGGGCCACTTCGCTGCGGGTCACAAACCGTACCATATGCTCATCATGTCGTTCTACTTGCCTTTCATGTCAGATCCGACTTTCAAGGCATGGGCTTCGCTTGTCACCTCTGTTTGAATGGTATCGCAAGTCCGACTATACAGCCGACCGCATTGGTCTGCTCTGCTGTCAGGACATCAATGTAGCACTCAGCACCATGATCAAGAAAGCCGGACTTCCGAGGAAGTATTACGACCAGATAAACATCGACGGCTTCATCCAGCAAGCACGGGACTTCAACGAGAACTATACTGGCACGCTCAATGTCATTGTAAAGAACCTCACCATCCGTTCCGCCGAATTTCCTTGGTTGGTTGACCGTTCCGCCAAACTCCTCGACTGGTACGAACATGGGAATTATAATCAGATATTAAACATTTAAAATATAGCATTGTATGAATACACAGATCATTGCACTTCCTGCAAAAGATAATATCCTTGCCATTCTCAACTTCAACAAGATTGCGAATGACTTGAAGAGAGAAGCCGTCAAGGCTATGGGCATGGCAGCTTGTCAAGCCCGCTGCCTAAGTTGCGGACATTGCTCAGCTCAACGATGCGGTAACAGATAAACAAAGATGAACATCACGACGCTCCATAATAACAGCTATTCGTATCTACGGCAGACCAACGAAATCGTTCAGGGAGTCGTAGATGACAGCCGTTATGTCTGGACGTTCACGCCTCCAAGCGAATTTTCTTCAATGCCGGAGGTTTATATGTTCATCATTGCCACTACAGAGCAGTGCAATCTCCGCTGCACCTATTGCTGTTACTCAGGCGAGTATGAGGGCAACCACAGCCACAACAGTCGGACACTATGTGAGGGTGATATTCAAGCCATCTACGACTTCATCGCCAAGACACCAAAGACAAAGCCCATACGCATTTCGTTCTATGGAGGCGAGCCACTCGTCAACTATCCTCTTGTTCAGTATGCCATACAAGCAGGACAGCAACGATGGGAAGACGATGTGACCTTCTCTGTTTCCACCAATGGGACACTATTGACAGAGAAACGCATTGATTGGTTGGTAAACAATGGTGTGGAGCTTGCAATCTCCATTGACGGTACACAGCCATTCCATGATGCATACAGAGTGGATGTCAATGGGAATGGCTCATACACCAAAGTGAAGAATGCTTTGGCGTATCTGCATCACAACACATTCAATCAATACCCCAAAGTCGTATTGATGATGACATTGCCGTCAGTTTCCAAGCTGATGCCTATTGCGCAAGCATGGCACAAAGACGAAGTGTTGCAGCATTATGCACCCACTCACATTAGCGGACTGACCCCGAACTTCTCACAAGGAGTGGAAAAAGAAGAATGGGAAGCACTGAAGACACAATACATCCAGCTCCTCGATGCTTATGAGCAGCACCCTGAATGGTTGGTGCTTCAGACATTCTTTGATGAGATTGTCTCTTATTGGAAGAACAGACCAGTGTTTGAAGTCTCGGAAAGCACGCCACTCTCCACCTGTATGCCCGTTAACACCAAACTCTACATCGATGCCAATCTCCAGTTGGCAGTATGCGAGAAGTTCAACGACCGCTTCCGCATTGGTAGCATCAACGATGGCATTGACTGGCAGAAAGCCAATGAGATGACCAAGGAGTATTACCGCAAGCGTGAGAACCGATGTACCTATTGTCCGGCAGTCAGAATGTGCAATATGTGCCTGACCTCTATCGAATACACAGATGACCAATGGGACACCCTTTGCCACAACGAAAGGCTCTACCATCAACTGCACATGTTCTTGTTCTGCGAAATGGCAGAGCGCGGTATGCTCACAAAGCCATCTGTCCCCACATTGCAGTCTGAGCATTGCACTGTGAATGAGATAGAGGAAAACGACATCTCTGCACTGAGAACCATATTCTCAGATGCAGATACCCAACGATACCTGCCTGACCTATGTGACATTGTCCAAACAAACGACGGCATCAAACAGATACTGAAGTCCTTCCGCACTTACCTGTCAAAGAACGAAGGCGTCTTATGGGGAATCAGGAAGCACGACACCCTTATCGGTTTCGTCGCTACAATGGACTTGGCAACCAATCCCACCATCTTCTTCGCCATGCACCCCAAGTACAGAAATCGAGGTTACATGCAAGAAAGCGTGAGGTTGGCCACTCAATATATATGTGACACAAAGCTCGCCAACGAACTTCATACCGAAGTGGATGTGAACAACATCGCTTCTCAAAAGGTGTTGGAACGTTGTGGGTATAAAGTCAAGGAAGAACAGTCGCTCAGGTTTTTGTACTGCTATCAGAACTATAACACAGAGTTACAAACTTCCTGAATACAGAAATAGAAGATGACAGTGTAAATAAGTGTGCATAATTGTAATACAAATCAAAAAACACATAATTTTGCATCAGAAATAAGAAAATAAAACAACATACCGTTATGAAGAAAGTAATATATATAACCATCTTGGTTACTAGCGTAATCAGCCTTTCCTCTTGCAGTGGTTCGGGAGGGAAAAAGGTTGCGACAGAATCCCTCGAATTCATCGAGAAAGAAGCAGGCAGTCTTGAACGAAATGCAGGACGCTTGGAACGTGGTGCATTGGTTGTAGAAGAGAATGCGAACAAAGCAGGCAAGTCCGCAGAAGAAGAATACAATAGTTACAACAGTTATCAAAATTATCGTAAGGCCAAGAAGTGGCAAGATCGAATTGAAAACTGTTGCGAGGAGGACGAGGAAGTTGAAACGACACTTCAGCCAGTCACTGTCCCATGTCCACATTGCCAAGGTAATGGAATGGTTTATGTAACAGATATGTATGGTAACTTGATATATGACTATTACGGAAATCCGCAAGTAGTCTATTGCCCTCAATGTGGTGGTAACAGAGTTGTAGTAGTTTATCAATAGAATAATATAAAAATAATTAGATGTATTAAGTACATGAATAGACCAGATTGTCAAAAGAAGGCAAAAAGCAGAAAGTGGTATATCAAGACGCATTGAAAAAGCCACTACATGGAAGAACTACGTTGAAGGTTTACTTTCAATATATAGTCGAGCCTTAAAAACTTTGCACATGCGCGCATGTGCAAGCATTACATGTAATGAGTGAGTAATGTCCCTCTGTCATTAGCCTCCTAATGACCCATTTGAAAAGGCACAAAAAGAGCCTCATGGCTCTCTTGAGGTTAAATGCGGCAGCAGCGAGCATGACATTTATTTTATAGAGTCTCCGAAAAGACCCTTGTAGCAGTTCCGTACCAGACGATGGTCGCTCTTGCAGTGCCCGATAACTGGTTCTATTCCCGCCCGCTTCCTGAACAGCTCGTGCTTCCTGGTCTTCATGTGGGCAGAGTCCGAAGCTTTCGGAACATCAGGTATCATGACCTTCGTGTCTCCTGACATTTTCTGCCCCCCTGTAGCCTCTATCGCCTGCCAGAATGCGGATTGTCCTTCCGTATAAGCGGTGTGTCTGTTCCTTGGCCATGTCTATTGTGTGCCCGTCATACTCGTTTCTGAAAGACATCGCTCCTATGATGATGCCGTTCCACAGACGCACGATGGAGACCTTGTTGCCAAATTCGTATTTCTTGTGTTCCTTGCCCTTGCAGATGCAGAGGACATCTGGCTCATGGAGTGAGTATATCTTGTGGCCGTCCAGAAGTTCACCATTTACGAAACTCAGGCAAAGTTCAAGATGCTCACGGCATTTGCTGTTTGAGGACAACTCGCGAAGCAGCTCCCTTACCAGCCTTCCTGCTATAGTGCGCATCCTGCGGTCCGCCTTCGCCACTTTCTTCTTGCTGTGTGACTTGCCACGAAAACGCTGTGTCTGTTTCAAACCTTGTACCTCACGGGCATAACTCTGGCGTACCTTGATTCTCTCCGCCTTGGCAACCTTATGGCAGTAGTCGATAATCTTGTTCAACAATTTGGAGTCTGTGGGAAATGTCACGTTCTTCTCCTGTATGGTTGAGTCTATGAAGGCACTCGCTCCTTGTCGCTCTTGCGTCCATGACCGTCCTTTCCTTTATTCCTGTCCTCTTACTCCTTCTTCCGATCCTCCATGGCAAGATTGATGCGGATGCTTTCCTTGAGGATAAGTTCCACGCCCTCCTCTCCGATACGGTGACGGAAATGAACAAGTTCGGACGAGGCGCAAGGTGCGGATATGCTAAAGGCTTCAAGACCGCAAAAGTATTGGTAGTAGGCTTTCTCTGCAAACTGAGCTACCACCTGTTCGTCGGATACATTGTGAAGATGCTTTAGCATAAGCAAGCCTGTCATCATTCGGATTGGCTTGGGAGGACGGCCGTTATCCGCACAGAAAAGCGGGGCGAAGGAGTTCTCGAAGAGTGACCAGTCGACCATGTTTGCCAACTTGAACAGAGGGTGCTTGGAATCCAGCATGGTTTCCAAATCCCAGAAAAGCGATGCCTGACGGCTATTGGATGAGGGTTTGTACATATCTGATTTGCAATGTTTTACTATGTAAAGGTACAAAATCTTGCGGACATACGCAAATTTTAAAGTGTTTATTTTATTGATAAACGCTTCTTTCGCGGCGTTAGTCTGATTGGAACAATGGAAGTGCTGGAAACCGTAGAGGCAAAAGAGCGAATTTGGCAAGATGGCGACACTATGTATTATAAAGAGGGAGTGACTGACCCTGACTATTGCGTCTTGAAATTTACGGCGGTTAAAGGAAGATATTACAGCAATTTTAAATCAGAGGATTTTGAGGTATAAATTCCGGTTTGTAGCACAGGATAAATTCCAATGTGCATAGCAACGCGGCTGTGTCCGCTTGAGCATGGCTGATTCAT
>SFPR01000022.1 GCA_004551865.1 Bacteroidales bacterium | reverse complement strand
CAAGTCAAACACTCTGTCGCTTGTCTCATATACCTTTTGTCCCAATGCGTTATACACTTCTGTACGAACATCATTTCCGCCATATATAGAGATTGTGCGGTTGTTGTTCACAACTCTTATGCTCTCTGCTTCGGCAACATCTGCTATCGAAACATTGTTCTTGGTTATCAAGAGTTTGAAACGGTCTGCGTTTTCGCCCTCGGCAATGTCGGTAGTATAAACATCGCCTTGGTTCATCACAACCTCCAAAGCTCCGTCAATCAAGGTAAGAGAGTAGCCCTCAGGAATGTTGTCTGCAACAATCTCCACACTGCGACTTTCAGAAGACTTAACGTTCATTGTCGCTGTGTAAGAAGAAGAGAGTACTTCCTCCTTGCAAAGCTCTATTCCCTCACAAATCAAGTATGGCTCTGCAACTGTTCCGTTTCCGAACATCTTGTTTGCATCGTAAATGTCATATCCGTCTGTTGCGTCATCGTTTTGAGCAAACAATACAGGCACTTTGTAGCCGTCGGTCGAAACAGATACGCTCACAAACTCACGCTCTGCACTTACGCTCTTGGCTGTAGAGTTGTTTATCATCGCTGTGGTAAAAGTAAAGTTGTTTTCTGCTTCCGGCATATTGACAAAGAAACCTTGTCCTGCCTTGATAGTACCCGAAGTTTGAATTGTTCCGAAAGATATTCCGTCATACAAATAAGCTCCACCTCCTTGTGTTGCAGGAAGAGATGTTATGTTTATTTCAGCAGGGTAAGGGTTTGCCAAAGCCATCCATCTTGCTGTATTGTTTCCGTTTTCGCTTGGTGTGATAGTATTTGTTACCGTAACGTTTGCGTTGTTAAGAATTCCATCTATGCTTAGAGTGTAATCGTTATCAGGATATGCGAAGATACCATTTCCTGCTTTCACATAGTCTCGGCTACCTTCGTACCAATGCAAGTAATTATTGTCCCATGAGTTGTGTTCATAGTCATATCTCAATGCCCAAATGTCTCCTGTAACTTCTGCCAACGGAGATACACCATAGCCGCTTGCTATACTGTCTTGAACAGGGAAACCAATGAAGTTCCACTTGTCGGCTGTGATGTTCTTTTCCATTGTTGCAGTAACATCGCTCGCGCTATTGTTGATAAAGTTTCCTCCGTCTCTTACGGTAATGCTTGCTCCCGAAATGTCATTGGCATTTTGAAGAGTTACCGTATTACCTGCGGAGATGATAAATTGTTTTGGAGTATTAGAAGCAGTGTAGTTCCAAGTTGAAACAGCAGCGAAATCACTGCTTTGCTTGCTGACAAAAATTCCATTACCATTAAAAGAAGGGCCCGAAAGACTACTTGCACGGCTTACCACATTACCATTCTCAACACCGAATGCAACAGGGTCAAGACCGTTGTTCAAATAATTTGCCAACGCTTGTCCTGATAGTGTTCCCTCTGCATCAGAATAAGAGTTTGTTGTGGTAGCATTGGCTGCAACATCAGCTCCGGGAGCATTATCAGCTCCTGGCCAAAGAATAGACACGGTTACCGTTGCTTGGCTGTAGCATGAAGTTACTTGTGATGAAGAATTTGAGCCATTTGCTATTCCGGATGCAGTAGCAAGACCCAAAAGTGTAGCACCATGTATATTACTTGGAGAAGCAACCATAGAGCCTTTTATTTCTCCGCCGTTTTGTCTTGCACATATTCCTCCTGCATAACCAAAGACAATATTACGATATCCGGAAGCTGTAACATCACCTGTAAAGCAGCAGTACTCGACAAGACCCGAGTTCATGGTGTTTACAATTCCGCCTGCCGTAGCTCCCATAACGTTTCCTTGGATATTGCAATAGCTTATTGTACCTCCGTTAAGTTCGTTGCACAATATAGCTCCTCCGTTTTGAACGGTGTTTGTTCCCATTTCGACAATAAGTCTTGTTATTGTTCCTGTTACAGTACCGAACAAAGGTTGTGTTTTGTCGCTTTGTGCAATGATTTTATAACCTTGTGCATCATAAATTCCCGAAAACGATGCTATTTTTGGGAAATCTGTGCTTTCGTCAAAGGTTATATCGGCAGTTTGAACAAAGAAAGCATCGGGATGATTGGCTATCTCGTTAAACTGCGATGCGGTAGCGACTTGATAAGGGTCTGCAAGTGTTCCGCTACCGTATCCTGAAAATGGTTGTCCTTGTCCGAAAACATTTACGGACATCAAGAGGACTGCACACAAAAATGAATAAAAACTCAATCTTTTCATCTTTCTACTCCTCCTTCTTTTTGTTGTTACGATAAACCTTTACGCCTGCAAATCCTCCTGCCAAGCCAAGCAACAAAAGTGTTGCAGGGGCAAGAGGACCTCTTACACTGTACTGCTTAATACGCTGTCCTGTGTTATCTGTTGGTACTGCTCCCGGTGTAGGCGGCGTTTGTGCATTTGCTGCAAAGGCAAAGCCGAGAGCGAGCATCAGTGAACAAATTACTTTTTTCATCTTCTTGTTTCTTTATTGATTTAACTTCTTTTTTAATTTTGGTCAAACAGCAAGTGGAGCTGTTTAACCGGCTGCAAAAATATGACACTTCCAAACAATCTCCAAATCGTTTGATTTTCAAAGAAATTGATTTAACATTTGAACTCTTCATTATTTAACTCAAATTAAATTATGCTTTAGGGGGGGGTATTAAGAAAGTGCTTAGTAGAGTTATTAACATTTAAGGGTAATTACAAAATCGGGCTGTTGATAACAAAGGAACTTTCTGTTTATTGGTTCATTTTTAACATTTCAAGAGCGATTTTTTGTGCCGATTTTTCGCCATTTCGACCTCATTTGACGCAAAAAAATCATCATTTCGACAGCAAAAATCACCATTTTGACAGCAAAAAATCACCATTTTTGACACTCGCTTTTGCCCTTGCAGGGCGAAATTGTCTTGGTGTTGCTTAGCCTGCGTGCTGCTTCGCAAAAACAAAACGCCGCTTTGTTCGGACGAAACGCCGTTTTGCGAAAATAAATCGGCGTTTTGACATTAACAAAACGCCATTCTATTCTGAACAAAGCAAAGAGTTTGAAAATCAACTATTTGTAAGGGTGTAAATTCTTGTGGTTTCGGCTTTTGCAAACGGCACAAAAAAAGGGCGGAACTTTCGAGTTCCGCCCACTATTGAAAAGAATTTTATTGATTGTTGCTTACTTTACAATCAACTTTTGTGTGTGTATTGAAGTACCATCTATCACTCTGATGTAGTAAACGCCACTTGAGAGGTTCTCAACCGACAGTTCGTAAGTGTCGCTTGTCATGTTGTCGCTCAAAATAACACGTCCCTGCATATCGCTCACAACTACTTTTGCTCCGCTTTCAACTCTGCTTAGTGCGATTGTTACCTTTTCGCTTGCAGGGTTTGGATAGAGGGTCATCGTTGTTGTGTTTGCGTCTATCGAAACGATGCTTGCCGTTGTGGTGAAGCTCATCATGTCTCCATAGACCGTGCCGCTCTCGGTGGTTGCAAAGGCTTCGTATTCGTAAGTGGTTGCTGCTGTCAATCCTTCTATGGTTGCAGACATGGTTTCGCCGCTTGAAAGGAACTCAACCCACTCTTGGCTGCCTTGTTGTCTGCTTCTGAATCCTTGAGAGGTGATTGGCTCGCTGCCCGGTGTTACTGTTGCGTTGAGGGTTGCAGAGTTGTGTGTTACGGCTGTGGCTGCAAGGGTTGTAACCGCAGGAGGTACTATCACAGGTGCTTCTGTTGTGGTGAAGCTGAGGGTTTCTCCATATACGGTGCAGCTTGCGGTTGTTGCAAATGCCTTGAACTGATATTCGGTTTGTGCTTCCAATCCTGTAAGTGCAAGACTTATTGTTTCTCCTGTTGCCAAAACGCTTGTCCAATCCGTTTCGGTGCTTGCCTTGTACTCAAATCCTTGAGAGCTTACAGGCTCGCTGCCCGGAGTGATTGTTGCATTGAGGGTTGCAGCTACATGAGTTATTTCGGTGGCTGCAAGAGTTGTTACAACAGGTGCAACGTATGCTC
Source organism: Bacteroidales bacterium (assembly GCA_004551865.1). Lineage (GTDB taxonomy): Bacteria > Bacteroidota > Bacteroidia > Bacteroidales > P3 > Onthomorpha. Next base: position 21,628 of record SFPR01000022.1, on the reverse strand, counting down.
CCGGGGTTGTAAAGGTTATCGAAACCCATTGGGAATTGTTGCCATTGCATACTGCTCTTACAAATGCAATGTAGAATGTTTCGGGTGCAAGGTCGGTAAATGTCTTGGTGGTTGAGCTTGTGGTTTCAGCCTCTTGGTCTGCCAATCTCACCTGATAGGAAGTTGCGTCTCCATTCCAAGAGATTGTTGCAGTGGTTGAAGTCAAACTGCTCACAACAAGGTCTTCGGGTGCGTCACATGGTGCGATTGCGGTGTTGGCTTCATAGACTTTGACGTTGTCTAAGCCCACTCCGTATGCAAGGTCGCCTTGTGCAACAAAGGCTATCTGGTAGTGTGAAGAAGGGTTTGGTAAGTCGATCGAGTCTTCTACCCATGCTTCTATCGCATTGTTGAAACTCATCAAATCAATCCACTCTCCTTCGGAAGAGGTACGATAACATACTTTCAATTTGTCAAGTCCGTACGATTGTTTTTGTATGTGCAAGAATGACAATCGAGGCATATTCAATGTTGTAAGGTCGAGTTCGGGTGTTATCAAATAGACTGTGTCTCTGTTGTAGCCGCTTGGAACGACATAAGCAAAGCGTGAGCCTCCGTCGGTTGCAGGATAGATGTAAGAATTGTAGGAGTAGTAGTATTCGTTTTTGCTTTGCCAAGTCAAAGAAGGGTCTTGACTTATTTGAGACCAACAATCTATTCCGCCCTCAAAGCCTTCTTCGTATGGGAATGCACTCACCACTCCGTCATAGCATGAAGTCGAAACAACAAGAGGGTCTGAAAGCAAAGACTCATCGCCTCCGCACAATCCCTTGATTGTGATTGTGTATGAGGAAGCGGGTTGCAATCCTGCAAATGTGATAAAGTCGTTTTGTGTTGTGAGGGTTTGGGTTTGTTCGTCTTCGTCGGCAGGGGTGCAGGTGATGATATAGCTGTCTGAAAAGCCTTGCCAAGAGATTGAAACGGTGGAAGAGGTTGAGTTGGTTTGTGTAAGTTCTATCGGTCTTTGACAGTATTGTTCCCAAATCCTGATATTGTCGATTGCGGCAGGGATTATGTTTGAGCCATATTGCTCATAACCCCATGCAAAGAAGATTACTCTCTTTGCTCCGCTCAATGCAGGAAGTTCAAATGCTTGATTTGTCCATTCGGCAGCTCCCACATACGTTCTCATAAAGTCGGAAGTGTTGGTAGGAAGACCAAGAAGGTTTATCGTATCTTCTATGTCTTGAATGTATATCTTCATTCCCGAAACAGTATCGCCCGACCAGCTGTTTACAGAGCCTGCAACCTTGTAGTCAAACGACATATTGTAAGATGTAAAGCCGTCGCCAAAGTCAAAATCTTTGAAGAAATATGCATAAGTAGGTGACATAGCTGCCTGATATGAGTGTCCGTTGTCGGAAATGTAGGCTGCCATGTCGTTGTCGCCCGATTGCTCAGGGTCTAAGTCAGATGTGGTCGATTGACCTACCGTCCACTTGTTTACACCGTTTGAAAGGCTTACCCATTGCAGTGTTTCTTCTTGCGAAGAGAAAGAAGCTGTGTATGGAAGTGAAGCAACGGCAGGATATGTTGTGAAGGTGTAGCTTGCCCATGGCGAAGAGAGCGTCTCCGAACAGATTGTTCTTACCGAAAGTGTGTATGTGGTTGAAGGAGTAAGGGAAGTCAATGCAACAGAATGAGAAGCCAAAGCAGTTGGTGTTTGTCCTTCGGGTTGTGCTGTTGCTCCTTCGGTCAATACATACTCAAAGTTGGTTGCCGTTTGAGCAGATTGGAAGGTTATTGTGGCAGTTTGCGAACTTGTTTCGGTAGCTGACAAGTTGTAAGGTGCAGGACACTCTGACCATTGTGTCAATGCAAGGTTATCTATGTAGAGAAGGTTGTCGCCTCCGTTTGCTGCCTGAACATAGAATGCGAGTTTGACCACTCCGGTGTATGGATTGTTTGCATTATCGACCAATTTGTAGATTACTCTCTGATAAGCAGTGCCAAAAGATGAGTAGTTGTGTTCGGTATCGGTGTCGTTGTCGGTGTATATCAAAGCATTGGCTCTGTTCCACGACAAGCCGTTGTCGGTAGAAACCAATATGGCAAACATATCGTTTGGTGCAGCACCAGGATTTCCCCCTGCATAAGCAGTAAGTGCCACATCGGCTGCTAATTGGTAGATTGTGCTTCCGTCTCCCAAGTTTACAGAAGGGGTAATCAACCAACCGTTTCTGCTGTCGCAAACATTGATTGCCATTTTGTTGGATATAACTCCGTCAATTGCCGAGCTGGTGTTGTAAGACCAAAAGTAGCCGTTTGACAAAGACGATGTGTTCACGCTTGTCGAAGAAGGCAAAATTCCGGTCTTGTGTTGCCAACAGCCTCCGCTCAAAGGATTGGCATCAAAGCTCTCTACCCAATCGGGATAGATAGATTGACAAGGAATGGTTATTTGATTTGTGGTAAAGCCGAGCTGTGTGCCGTCGTTGCAAACAGGAGCTACTCTCACAAGATATGTGCTTGTGTAATCGACAGGTATTGAATAAGGGAACTGAACGCCGCTTACGGTTGTGTAGTTGGCTGCCGATTGTTCCTTATATTCCAATATGTATGATACATTGGTGTTGTCGTCGTCGATTGTTACCGTCAAAACAGCTCCTTCTGCCTCTTCTGTAACAACAAGATTTACATTCTCTATTGAGGAACAAGCAACTGCACGAATGTTTACGTTATCGACCGCTGCAGGAGGGTTTGCTCCGCCGCTGTAATCGTTTTTCCAAACGAGCATAAGTCTCCATACCGAGTTTGCATAGTCGGAAGGAAGGCTCACTGTTTCGGTTTGCCAAGTTGAAGAGCCGCTCAAATTTGGAGTTATGGCATAAATGTCATTCAATATAAAGTCTGAACCGACAGGCATCATGTATGCTTTCAAGCAATCGAAGTTGCCCTCGCCCATTGCTTTCCAATCGAAGGTCAAAACGAAAGAGTTGCCCTCGCCAAAGGCGATATTGGTGTAGGCGATTGCAGTTGTGGTTGCACTGTTGTTGTATTCGTTGGTTGCTCCTTCGTCTCTACTTATATATAATGCTCCTCCGTTTGTCAGTTCTCCCGAAGCGGTGGTGGTATTGTTGGTTACTGTTCCCACATACCAGCGATTTTCGGTAAGGTCTGTTGTTATCCTTGTCCACTCTGTTGCATTGGCTGCGTTGTCAAAGTCTTCCGAATATGGCAAAGTGCTGACTGTTTCCAACACAATGGTGTCTGCAGGACAATATGAGGCGGTAGAGCAGTTGTGTTTTACCGCAACACAGTATCTTTGTCCTGCTTGAAGGTTGTTGATTATCACAGGAAGGTTGTCGGTTGCTGCAACATTGAGGTGAATTGCCGTTGCAGGATTGAAACTCTCTCCCTCATCGACAGGAGAGTAAGCAACAACCCAACCATTTGGTGTTACGTTTGAGGTAGAGAAAGAAACCGACATAGATGTTGAAGTATTGGAAACCACATGAAGGTCATATACTTCAGGACAATCGGGCATTGCACTGACGCTTATGTTGTTCAAGATGAAGTAACCGGAGTGTTCTCTCACTGCAAATGCCAATCGTGTTGCTCCTTGGAACTGTGAAAGGCTCAATTCGTAAGGTACAAAATCATTAACGTAGTTGTGCATCACTATTCTGTCAATCAAAACAAAGTCGGTGGTGTCTGCAGCCGAAGAAATGTCGCCTGAGTTTGCATCAAAGGCGTAAACCTCAACCACAGGCAAGAAAGAAGGATAGTCAGCCTTGATTGAGAAGTTCAATCTGTCGTTTCCGCTAAGGTTTAACAAAGGTGTGATGAGATAGTTGCTCGGATTGTTTGAAGAAGGTCCGTTTGTACCACTATAATATAGGTCAGAATAGTAGCTTCGGTAAGAAAAACCGGTATATCCCGATTGTTCGCCTTTGATATTGTACCAACATACGGGTGCAGGTTGGTTGCCTATCGCAGGGGTTTGGTCAATTTCTATTGAAGATGTTGAAACGCTCCAAGGCAAATTCATAACTCCGCAAACAGTTCTGAATGTCAATTCGTCGGAAAGCAAAGAAGAGTCGCTCTCTGAGCAGAACGCTCTCACTCTTAAGTCATATTGAGAACCGAATGCCAAATTTGGTATTTCAAAAGGTACACTTGTTGCAGATATTCTGTTCCATTGGTCGGAAGTTCCGTGCAATCTGTATTCTGCAACGTAAGATGCATTTGTGTTGATGTTGTCGTCAAACATTACTGTCGCTTTTGCAGAACTGTTGTCATCGGCTGAGGTTACTGCAAGTGAGGTTACTGAAGCACAGGTATAGGATTGTATCGAAAGGTTATCGACAATCGCTGGAGGATTGTAGCCTCCGCCGACGTCGTTACGCCAAGCAAACACCAATATGTACTCTCCTTGATATTCGCTTCCGCTCAAAATTGTGCTTGCTCTTTGAAACGAATAGCCTCCGCTCAAATTTTCAATAAGGGGATAGCCCGAAGGAGCGCCGCTTGTGGTGGTGTCTATCTGTGCATCTGCCGAAACAAGATATACAGACAAGGCATCATAACCGCCCTCTCCCACACACTTCCAATCGAAAGAGAGTTCAAATGCGTAGGCTTGAGGAAAATTTACTCTGACACAGGCATACGACACTGCACTATGACCTGTGTTGTAAGTGGCACTTGCTCCGTTGTCTGAACTGATGTACAATGCGCTTCCGTTTTGCAAAAGGTTGCCAAAGTCATCGGTGGTGTTGTTTTCTGCCGTACCGAAACACCAAGCGTTTTCGTAGGAATTGACAAACCACCACGGGTTCAAACTTGAGGGAATTTCAAAATTCTCACTGAAAGGAACGTTTATAACGTTATCAGTCTGAGAATTGGTAGTTGCTGACGGGAGTTGATACACACTCTCGAACAAACCTGCCGAAGGGTTTGCCAAAGAAGGTTCTACCCATGTGGCAGCAAGGATAAAGGCTGCTGCCAAACACAAAATTTTTCTCATAATTTACTCTTATTTTACTTTTTTTGAAGGTGCAAAGGTACACATTTTAACGACACCACAAACCAAAACGCCTCAAAATAAAGACAAATCAAGTCGCCCTTGTGTTCAAAAGGACTTGAAATTAAAAGAAAAACAAAAGCGAAACATTATATAAAGTATCCGAAAATCAGACATTGACAAAGATAAAAACAATTCTTTTTCAGGCTGCTTTGTCCAAAGGAAATTCCTTATCGAAAACAGGTAATGTTTCTTGTGCCTTTACCTTAATATATATACTTGTTTATAATAGGTCCGATGAGCTTTGCCAACCAAAACGGCAACAATCGCCATAGTTTTTTTGCAAGGCCGTTTTGGCGAATGTTCTTCGCAGGGTACGAACTGCTCCAATAGAGTTGTACTTCGGTTGGTCGGTAGTGCATTTTGTAGCGATAGACACTGCTTCCTCTTGTGCTTCGTCCGAAATAGTAGGCTTTCATGCCTTGGTTTTGAGCGTATGTTATCATGCTGTGGTGAAGAAGATAGCTCGGATAAAGTTTGTTGTATCTTATGTCGGTGGAGAATAGACCGTTTTCGCAACTTTGACTATCTCTTTGCGAAAGGGTTGCAACGCCTATGGGTTTTTGATTGTGGTATGCAACAAAAAAGGTGTGATTTGGCTGTCTTACCCACTTCAAAAGGGCAGATTTGCCGCTTGCAGGGCTTCCGAGTTCATACATTCGCCTAACATATACTTTGTAAAGGTCTTTCAGAAGTTCTTCTTTGCCTTGTCGGACTTCTATTCCCAACGATTGTGCTTTGTGTATTTTGCGTCTGACATCGGGATTTGTTATCGGATTGTCGCAATCTATGTTTATGAGAAAATTGACTTTGTCTGCATAGACATTATTGCTCCAAACGCGTGTGTCTCTTATCTGCCATTTGATGTTCTTTGAGCAGAACAGATTGCCGTCTTGGGATTCGACAAACTTGAAGGGGTACTTCGCCCCTTCTTCCTCACAAGTTTGCACATATCCTTCGGAACAAAAGGGCAAATCTGTCCACACTCCCGAACATTTACACATCAAAAGCAATACTCGTCTGCCGTCAAAATACTCCAAAGGTATCTTGTGAACTTTCAGTTTGTGAAGTCGCTCAAACTGCTTTATCAATTCATCGCAACGAGTAAGCTCTATCATGATTGGTTTTTCTTATTTGAAGAAAGGATGTCGCTCCAATGGCAGGGCTGCCAAAGGGTGATAGTCTCCTTGCAAGCCTATTGGTTTGGAATTTCTGATGTCGTGAACGATTTGTATGCACTGTCTTGCGTCTTGCAAGCCAAATCCTTTGCCCGAAAAGATGTTTTTGTAACTTTCGGTGTGCAATTCGGTAAATCCGTCCGAAAATTCTATCTCCTTTCCGTCCATTTCCATCTTTCGATAGGTTCTTTTTCCTGCCGCAACGGCTTCTTTGGGAAGGGTGTCGGCGTTTATCGACAAGAAATAACGCACTCTCGCTTTCTCAAAGACCAACAAACCTGCCGCTCTGTCGTGTTCATATATGTGAACGATGTTTTCTTTCACCGCTCCGAATATCCACGACAACATATCGTAAAAGTGAACGCCTATGTTGGTTGCAACTCCTCCCGACTTGGTAACATCACCTTTCCAAGAGGTGTAATACCACAATCCTCTGGAGGTTATGTAAGTCAAATCGACGTTGTATATCTTGTCTTTCGGTCCTTCATCGACCATTTGCTTCCATTTGATGATTGCAGGGTGCAAACGGAGTTGGAGAATGTTATAGACTTTTTTGCCGGTCTCCTCTTCCATCTTTTGCAAGGCGTCTATGTTCCAAGGATTAAGCACAAGGGGTTTTTCGCATATCACATCGGCTCCTGCTCTCAGTCCGAAACGAATGTGAGAGTCATGAAGGTAGTTTGGAGTGCAGACACTGACAAAGTCCAATCGGTCTTCGGTATGCTTAATCTTCTCTACAAAGCGGTCAAATCGCTCATACTCGGTATAGAAAGAGCATTGCGGAAAATAGCTGTCCATTATTCCGACAGAATCACTCTTGTCTAATGCAACAACAAGGCGGTTGCCTGTTTCTTTTATCGCTTTCAAATGTCGCGGTGCAATGTATCCCGCAACTCCTATGATGCCAAAATTCTTCATCTTTCTACTTTATTCTTTTGACTTTTCCGTCTTCTAATTGGTATTCTTGATTTGTTTGGGGGCAGAGGGCTTTCCCTTCTTGGTTGAAGCTGAGACGATGTCCGTATTCGGATACCCAGCCAATTTGTCTTGCGGGATTTCCCACCACAAGGGCGTAAGGGAGTACGTTTTTGGTAACCACGCTTCCTGCTCCCACAAGTGCATATTCTCCTATGTCGTGTCCGCAAACTATGGTGGCATTTGCTCCTATCGAAGCTCCCTTTCCGATGTGGGTTTTGCGATATTCGTCTTTGCGAACAACTGCCGAACGCGGGTTAATCACGTTTGTGAAAACGCAACTCGGTCCCAAAAACACATCTTCTTCACATTCCACACCTGTATATACCGACACATTGTTTTGAACCTTGCAACCATTACCCAAAACAACCGAAGGAGAAATGACGACGTTCTGTCCGATGTTGCAATTCTTGCCTATGGTGCAAGAGGTCATGATATGGGAAAAATGCCATATCTTTGTACCCTCTCCAATCGTGCAACCCTCGTCCACAACAGCCGTGGGGTGAACAAAAAACTCTCCGTCCATAATTCTTAATGCTTATTTTCAGACTGCAAAGATACGACAAATTGTCTTAAATCGGGCTTGTTTCAAAAAGCGAGTTCCGCTCTTGAACAACTCTTGTCAAAAAACACAAAAAACAAAACGCCGTTTCGCTCACATCAAAACGCCGTTTTATCGAAGCGAAACGCCGTTTTGGCAGACCAAAACGGCGTTTTACAAAGACAAATCTAAAATTCTGATTTTCAACTATCTCAAACGTTCGGAAGAACGCACTAATTTTTCATCTTTTTTGATTGCCTGCTGTGCGAGAATGAGCAGTATTATCTGTGCTATAGGGAAATAGCAGCTCAATCCGTAGATTGTTTTTGTAACATTGACCCCTTGTGCCATAAGAGCCGACGACTGGCTGTCGATAATCCACAAAAAAAGAAATCCTGCATAGATTACGCTCAACAGAAATGCCACTGCAACAAATCTCACCTGCCTCATTCTGTTTTTGAACATAAAGATTGCAACCAACGACAGCAAACCTATGGCTATCGGAAAGGCGATTGCGTTCCATGCAATGGTTTGTTGCGGAATGAAAGTGGCATTTTCTGATACCGTTTCGGGGATAAGATTGTAGCTGGCGGCATCGTAGCCCGAACACTCAAAGATTGCCAAAGGGAAAAAGAAGCTCAACACGCTCAATACAAACACTATTGCCAAGTAAAGGCTTTGTACTCTCTGTATCATCTCAATTCATTTTTTATAAATGAAAAAGGAGAAATCGACCGCACCAAAAAGGTGCTGCCAATTTCTCCAAACCAAACCAATTTATTCTCAGTATGCACTATTATCTGTTAATACATTCCGCCCATTCCGGCAGGTGCTTGAGGCATTGCAGGGGTTTCTTCTTTGATTTCGGACAAAACGCACTCTGTTGTCAAAATCATTGATGCAATGGAAGCCGCATTTTCGATTGCCACTCTTGCAACCTTGGTAGGGTCTATGACTCCTGCTGCGTGCAAGTCTTCATATACTTCTGTTCTTGCATTGAAGCCGTTGTCGCCACTCATCTCCTTAACCTTGTTTACAACCACACTGCCTTCCATTCCTGCGTTTTCGACAATTTGTCTCAAAGGTTCTTCCAATGCTCTGCGAACGATTTGGATACCTGTTTGTTCGTCTTCGTTTTCGCCTTTGAGGTTGTCCAATGCCGATATAGCTCTTATGAATGCCACACCGCCACCCGGAATAATTCCTTCTTCCAATGCAGCTCTTGTTGCGTGCAAAGCATCGTCAAAACGGTCTTTCTTTTCTTTCATCTCGACCTCTGAGGCAGCTCCAACATAGATAACTGCAACTCCTCCTGCCAATTTGGCAAGTCTTTCTTGCAATTTCTCCTTGTCATAATCAGATGTGGTCTTTTCGATTTGAGATCTGATTTGATTAACTCTTGCCTCGATTGCAGCCTTTTCTCCTGCTCCCGAAACGATTGTTGTATTGTCTTTATCGACAGTTATCTTTTGAGCAGTACCAAGCATTGACAAGTCGGTGTCTTCCAATTTGTATCCCTTCTCTTCGGAAATCACGGTACCACCTGTAAGAATTGCTATATCTTCAAGCATTTCTTTTCTTCTGTCTCCAAATCCCGGAGCTTTGACTGCAACAATCTTCAAAGAACCTCTAAGTCTGTTTACAACCAATGTTGCAAGTGCTTCGCCTTCTATGTCTTCCGAGATTATCAACAAGCCTCTTCCTGTTTGTACGGTCTTTTCCAAGATAGGCAAAAGCTCTTTCAAGTTGGATATTTTCTTGTCGTAAATCAAGATGAAAGGATTTTCGTAAGTTGCTTCCATCTTTTCGGTATTGGTAACAAAGTATGGAGAAAGGTATCCCCTGTCAAATTGCATTCCCTCGACAACTTTTACTGTTGTATCCAAACCTTTGGCTTCCTCAATGGTGATTACTCCTTCCTTCTTGACCTTATTCATTGCCTCTGCAATCATTTGACCTATGAACTTGTCGTTGTTTGCAGATATTGTGGCAACTTGCTCTACTTTCTCTTTACCCTCGCCAATTTCTCTCGAACGTGCTTTCAAGTCTGCGACCACTGCGGCAACTGCTTTGTCGATTCCTCGTTTCAAATCCATAGGATTTGCTCCTGCGGTTACGTTCTTTATTCCGGTATTGACGATTGCCTGAGCCAAAACGGTTGCTGTTGTTGTACCATCGCCGGCTTGGTCGTTGGTCTTTGAGGCAACTTCTTTAACAAGTTGAGCTCCCATGTTTTGAACAGCGTCTTCCAACTCTACTTCCTTGGCAACCGACACACCGTCTTTTGTGATGTGAGGAGCGCCAAACTTCTTGTCGATTATTACGTTTCTTCCTTTTGGTCCCAATGTTACTTTGACTGCATCTGCCAAAGCATTAACACCCTGACGCAACTGTTCGCGTGCTTCTGTGTTGAATATTATGTTCTTTGCCATTTCTTTTCCTCCTGATTTACTAATTCTACAAATTAAATGATTGCATAAATGTCATTTTCTCTCATTATCAAATAGTCGTTGCCGTCTATGTTGATTTCTGTTCCCGAATACTTGCCATAAAGTATCTTGTCTCCAACTTTTACGGTCATAGGTTCGTCTTTCTTTCCGCAACCTACGGCTATCACTTCTCCCGTCATTGGTTTTTCTTTTGCAGTATCAGGTATGATTATTCCCGATGCTGTTTTCTGCTCTACTTCTGCAGGCTTAACCAAAACACGGTCAGCCAATGGTTTTACATTTACTTGTGCCATTTTTTGTATCTCCTATTTTTACTATTTTATTATTTCAATTCACTTTATCGTTTCGGCGTCTTTGCCGACCAAACTCAATATACACACAGCCAAAAACGTGCCACAAAAGCATATCTGACAAATTGACAGAAACAAACACTCATATCATGAAAAAAGGTCATCATTTGCTGACGACCTTTCTTGTTGTTTGTTTAAGCAAGTCCCGCAAGCTGTTCTCTCAAAGTTTGTAACTTCTGCTCACAATCGGAAAGTTTCTTCCTTTCTGTATCAACAACTTTTTGTGGAGCTTTGTTTACAAAGTTTTCGTTGGCGAGTTTTTTCTCCACCGAAGCCTTAAAGCCCTCAAAGTACTTGATTTCTTCGTTTATCTTCTTAATCTCTTCTTCTTTGTTGATATTATCGGCAAACGGAACAAAGACTTCCATTGTCCTTACCATTTTTGCAACAGACTTTTCGACCTTTTGGTCGCACATAGCAAGGGTTTGAAGGTTACACAACTTGGTTATCAGTTCGGAATACTTCTCCACAACTTCGGCTTCTGCCGTTTTGGCAAAGAAAGCCTCCAAGGTGTTTTTCTGAGGTATGTTCTTTTCGTTTCTGACAGCCCTTATGCAAGCGACAAACTCTTGAACGAACTCAAAATCTGCAAGCAATTTCTCGTCGAACGGCTGTACCTCGGGCATCTGTGCCAACATTATGAAGTCCTTTTCCTCTCTCTCTCTTATTAAATGGTATATCTCTTCGGTTACAAAAGGCATGAAAGGATGCAAAATCTTCATCAGTGTCTCAAATATGTCGAGTGTCTGCTCGTAAGTGGCTTTATCCATTGGCGATTGGTAAGCCGGCTTGATTATTTCCAAATACCAAGAGCAGAAATCGTCCCAAATGAACTTGTAAACCCTCATCAAACTTTCCGAAAGTCTGTATTTTGAAAAGTCATCTTCCAAAAGGCTGAGCGTTTGGTTGATTTTGGCTCTAAACCACTCGATTGCAAGTTTAGAACTGTTGCTTTGAGGAATGTCTTCCACCTTTTGAGATTTGATAAGTCTCAAAGCATTCCAAATTTTGTTGGAGAAGTTTCTTCCTTGTTCGCAATAGCTTTCGTCAAACGGCAAATCGTTTCCTGCAGGTGAAGCCAAAAGCATTCCCATTCTCACTCCGTCGGCTCCATACTTCTCTATAAGCTCTATAGGGTCGGGACTGTTGCCCAAGCTCTTGCTCATCTTCCTTCCCAACTTGTCTCTGACAATTCCTGTGAAGTAAACGTTTTTGAAAGGTACTTCTTTCCTATATTCCAAACCTGCCATTATCATTCGGGCAACCCAAAAGAAGATAATTTCGGGTGCAGTTATCAAATCGTTTGTAGGATAGTAGTATTTGATTTCCTCATTGTCAGGATTTCTTATTCCGTCAAAGACGCTTATAGGCCACAACCATGAAGAGAACCAAGTATCCAAAACGTCTTCGTCTTGTTTGAGATCTGCCAAAGTGTAGTTCTCCTCAGGGAAAAGGCTTTGAGCTTTTGCCAAGGCTTCTTCGGCAGATTTTGCAACCACACATTCATTGTTCGGAAGGTAGTATGCAGGTATTCTCTGACCCCACCAAAGTTGTCGGGAGATACACCAATCTTTTACATTTTCCATCCAATGGCGGTAAGTGTTCTTAAACTTTGCCGGATGGAACTTAATTCGGTCGCTCATCACAACTTCCAATGCCGGTTTTGCCAAATCGGACATCTTTACGAACCATTGAAGAGACAACTTCGGCTCTATAACTGCATTTGTCCTTTCCGAACAACCTACATTATTTATATAGTCCTCTGTCTTGACCATAAGGCCTGCCTGCTCCAAGTCTTTGGCAATTTTCTTTCTACATTCAAATCTGTCCATGCCACAATAATCGCCCCCATTGTCGTTCAAAGTACCGTTATCGTTAAATACGTTTATTGTATCCAACTTATATTTCAAACCAAGGGTGTAGTCGTTGATGTCATGTGCAGGAGTGATTTTCAATGCTCCAGTTCCAAACTCTCTATCGACGTATTCGTCAAATATGACAGGCACACTTCTTCCCACCAAAGGCACTATAAGTCGTTTACCTTTGAGGTGGGAATATCTCTCATCTTCGGGATGAACACACACGGCAGTATCTCCGAGAATTGTTTCGGGACGTGTGGTTGCCACGGTAACGAAATCTTCCGAACCCTCAACCATATATTTAAGGTAATAGAGCTTCGATTGTTGTTGTTTGAAGATAACCTCCTCGTCGCTTAGAGCTGTCAAAGCAACCGGGTCCCAATTTACCATTCTGACACCTCGATAAATCAAACCTTTTTCGTACAAATCGACAAACACATCTATGACAGAATCATACAAAGGCTTGTCCATTGTGAATTTTGTTCTGTCCCAATCGCACGAAGCTCCAAGTTTTCTCAACTGCTTCAAGATTATTCCTCCGTGTTGCTCTTTCCACTTCCACGCATGAGAGAGAAACTCTTCTCTTGTCAGGTCTTTTTTATCTATTCCTTCTTCTTTGAGCTTTGCAACCACCTTTGCCTCTGTGGCAATGGAAGCATGGTCTGTTCCCGGAACCCAACAAGCATTGTAACCTTTCATTCTTGCACGGCGAACAAGCACATCTTGAATAGTATTGTTGAGCATGTGTCCCATGTGAAGCACTCCCGTCACATTTGGAGGCGGTATCACTATGGTAAACGGCTGCCTTCCGTCGGGTTTTGAACTAAAACACTTATTTTCGACCCACTGTGAATACCACTTCTGCTCTACAGATTTGGCTTCATACTTACTTGCAATATCTGACATATAGACTTAAATCTTTAATTTCTCGAAATCAACCTGCAAATTTAGTGAATTTCCCACGATTTTTGCTCCACAGAGAACAAAAACCCTTCGCAATCATTGTGTCTTTGTTCACTCGGCAAGACCAAAAGTCAGAAAAGCCAAAGTCAAAACACCAAATCAAAAGCCCCGAAATCAAACAAACTCGGACTATATTAAGCACTGATTTTCATGCCTTTGCGAAAGCGTTTTGCAACTCGCCGTTTTGTCGCAATAAAACGGCGAGTTGCAAAAATAAAACGAAGAGTTATTTTTGCGAAATCAAGAAAGAAAATAATCGTATATTTGCACACAAAACCATATTGACAGATGAAAAGAAAATTTGCGATATTTGTGAGTGTGTTGTTGCTGAGCGTTCTTGCCATAAAAGCACAGAGCGAAAGCAATTCTCCTTTTCCTTATTATATAGGTAAGGATTATGTTGTTGTGGGCGTGAGCAGCTCGACCTCCGACAAAGAATTATTGGAGATAAGAAAGAACATCTTGAAGTATTCTTCCATTAGATTTACCAATTTTGACGTAATCAGAGCAAAAAGCGGAGAAATACAGTTCCTTTCCATGGAAATAGATTGCCGAGACGGCTACAAAGCCTCCATTTCCCACAGCTTCGAAAAGGGAGACAAGAGTGTGTTCGGCTTTATCAGAGACTACACACGCACAAACTACGACAGAGCATTTTACTATGGCGATTTAACCTCGGAATTGTCGGGAATTGAGCGAGTTACAAAAGCAATCGAGAAAGTAAATCAAGAAAAAGAATAATTTTTTTCACAGAATATTAGGCAGATACAAAAAAACTGAGTATCTTTGCAGCCTCAAAAAAGTGTAGAAAGATGGCAAAGAAAACGAAAGACGTAAGAGTTCAGGTTATACTTGAGTGTACAGAGCATAAGGCATCGGGAATGCCCGGCACATCTCGTTATATAACGACAAAATCTAAAAAGAATACTCCCGAAAGATTGGAATTGAAGAAATACAATCCTATATTGAAGAGAGTAACTGTACATAAAGAAATAAAGTAACAACAAATAAGAGGAGTATAGTAAGATGGCAAAGAAAGTAGTTGCAACCCTTAAAACTTCGTCAGGTAAGGATTTCGCCAAGGTTATCAGAACTTTGCGTTCTGAAAAGACCGGAGCTTACACATTTAAGGAAGAAATCATACCATCAGACAGCGTTAAGGAGTATTTTGCGAAGAAGTAAGGAAACTTTTTTGCTTCATTCTTTGAAGCAAAAGGTGTAAATAGCTCCGCTGCAAGCGGAGATTGACGTAAGGGAATAAAGTTGTCATGCTCTCTCTTTGTGGAGAATGACAACTTTATTGTTATAACAGATGTCGCAAAACAAGCAAAGAACATCTGTTTGCAAGGATTTATAAGTCTAATTAAAAACGATGAGCGATGGGATTTTTCTCTTTTTTTACCAAGAACAAGAAAGAAACCTTGGACAAGGGGCTTTCCAAGACCAAACAGAGCGTATTTACCAAGATTTCAAAGGCAATAGCAGGCAAATCAAAGGTTGATGAGGAAGTTCTCGACAATCTTGAACAAATTTTGGTCGAAGCAGATGTGGGAGTTGAAACAACTCTGAAAATTATCGAGCGAATTGAGGGCCGCGTTGCAAGAGACAAATATCTCGGGACTGCGGAATTGAATGCCATATTGAGGGAAGAAATCATGGCATTGATGCAAGAAAACATCTCAGACGAAAGAGAATCGTTCGATTTGCCACAATCCTCAACCCCATACGTCATAATGGTTGTGGGAGTGAACGGAGTGGGAAAGACAACTACCATCGGAAAATTGGCATATCAGTTTAAGCAAGCAGGAAAGAAAGTAATACTCGGAGCATCTGACACATTCCGTGCGGCAGCTGTCGATCAATTAAAGATATGGTCAGAAAGAGTCGGAGTAGATATGGTAACCCAAGGCATGGGAGCAGATCCTGCATCGGTTGCTTTCGACACTCTGAAATCTGCAGTGGCAAAGCAAGCCGACGTTGTGATAATTGACACGGCAGGACGTTTGCACAACAAAATTGGTTTGATGAACGAGCTTTCCAAAATCAGGAACGTGATGAAGAAGGTACTGCCCGATGCTCCCAATGAGGTGCTTTTGGTCTTGGACGCTTCAACAGGACAAAACGCAATCGAACAAGCAAAGCAATTTACAGCCGCAACAGATGTCAATGCCTTGGCTTTGACCAAGTTGGACGGCACTGCAAAGGGAGGAGTCGTGATAGGAATTTCCGATCAGTTCAAAGTACCCGTAAGATACATAGGTTTGGGAGAACAGATGGAAGACTTGCAAATATTCAACGCCAAAGCATTTGTAGATAGTTTGTTTGAATAATCACAAAAACAGTTAATCAAAGATGAAAAAGACATTGTTATTGTCGGCATTGGTGTTTTTTGCCTTGCCGATACTTGCACAAAATAACTTCAACAGGCATAACTTCTCTATGAATGCAGGTTATGCTTTCAAGTTTGCGGACAATCACCCCGAACAATTTGCCAATATGGTAAGCAACAGCGACCATGCAAAGACAATGAAACATGGTTACACCTTCGAGTTTGCTTACGATTATCGTTTTCATCAGTGGCTTTCGGTGGGATTTGAAGCCTCAATGCTCGGAGCAGTTCACGGATTTGATTCTATCATACCCTCTTCGGGCGAAGCAAACAACTCGATTTACTGCACCGACGACATGAATATTTTCTATGTAGGACCAAGTTTCAAGGTGCAACTGCCCACAATAGCAGAGCAATTTGACATTTGGGCAAGAGTAACTGCAGGATACATGAACATGAGAAACACAGACAAGAATAGTATTTCAAACACTTACAGCGGCAACAGCTTCGGATATGGCATAGGTTGCGGACTTGACTACGCTTTCAACGAGTATATAGGAATGGGATTTACCGCAAGTTTTCTTCAAGGCAGCGTTTCGACCCTCAAACTTGGCGAAGACAAAATAGACATTTCCGAAAACAAAGAATCTCTCGGTCGAATGAACTTCACCATAGGGGTGAGAATACGTTTGTAATCCTGTTTGCCAAATGCTCAAAGTAAATATTATCACCCTCGGCTGTTCAAAAAATTTGGTGGATAGCGAACAGCTTGCAGGTTGGTTGGGAAAAGACTATAAGGTTTGCTTCGATTCGGAAAAGGGACACTTCGACATAGTGATAATAAACACCTGCGGATTTATCAAAGATGCCAAGGAAGAGTCGATTGATGAGGTTCTTCGCTATGCCGAAAAGCGAAAAAAAGGGAAAATAAAGCTGCTTATAGTCTTTGGTTGCCTTGTTCAACGCTATAGGGACGAGCTTTCAAAAGAAATTCCCGAGGTCGATGAATTTTTCGGAGCAAATGATTTCAAATTGATTGCAGGATATATATTGAAGAACAACCTTTCCGACTGTACGACAGAAAGAAAGATAAGCACTCCCTCCCACTATGCCTATCTCAAAATTTCGGAAGGTTGCGACAAGTTCTGCTCTTTTTGTGCCATTCCCTACATCAGAGGGCGTCATGTTTCAGAACCAAAGGAGAAAATAATCTCTCAGGCTGAGGCTTTGGCAGAACAAGGTGTCAAAGAGCTGATTGTGGTTGCTCAGGACACCATAAACTACGGCACAGACCTCTACGGACGACACTGCATCACCGACCTTTTGAGAGAGATTGCAAAAATCGAGGGCATCGAATGGATAAGATTGCAATACTCTTACCCGAATGATTTTCCCGAAGACTTGTTAGACTTGATGTCAAAAGAGCCGAAAATTTGCAAATACATAGATATGCCCCTGCAACATATCGACAACGCAATACTCTCTTCAATGAACAGACACATAACTTCCGAAGAGATTTACTCACTTATTGAAAAAATCAGAGCAAAAGTACCTGACATTTGCCTCAGAACAACATTGATTGTCGGTTATCCCGGCGAAAGCGAGCAACAATTTGAGGCTTTGGAAGACTTTGTTTCAAAGGTGAGATTCGATAGAATGGGAGCTTTCACCTATTCCCCCGAAGAGGGAACGGCTGCATATCAGCTCCCGGACGATGTGTCCGAAGAAACCAAGCAAGAAAGGCTCGACAGACTGACCCAAATTCAGCAATCCGTCTCCCTTTCTCTCAATCAAGCCAAGGCAGGTAAGGTTTTCAAAGTATTGATTGACCGAAAGGAAGGCGATTTCTTTGTGGGCAGAACCGAATTTGACTCTCCCGAGGTCGATAATGAGGTCCTCATTCCTGCGGAACAAAGAGCCGAAGTGGGTAAATTTGTACTTGCCAAAATAACTGCGGCAGAAGAGTTTGACCTTTACGCCGACATTGTATAAACTCTCCAAGCCGAAAGAAACCTCACAGCCTTTTTTTGCAATGAACAAGCCGAAAGAAAACACCTTGAAGACAATTCCTGCTTTTTTGAAGCCGAAAGACAAAATCGCAATATGCTCTTCGGCAAGAAAGATAAGCCTTGAGGAAATCGCAGCCGCAGTCCAAAAAATCGAAAGCATGGGTTATACGGCAGTTGTCGGCAAAACCATAGGTTTGAGCGACAATCAGTTTGCAGGAAGCGACAAAGAAAGAGCCGCCGACTTGCAAAGAATGATTGATAACCCCGAAATAAGAGCTGTTTGGCTCGCAAGAGGAGGCTATGGCACTGTAAGGATTTTGGATATAGTCGATTTCTCGTCCCTTGTTGCCAATCCCAAATGGCTGATTGGCTACTCAGACGTAACAGCACTGCTTTCCCACTTGTTTTTTTGTTGCAACATGACATCACTTCACGCAATAATGCCCTTGGAAGTAAGTCCTCAAACGGCAAACCTGCCTTGTGTGAACAAAATATTTGATATTATTTCCGGCAAAGGCAACACCATAGAGTGCATATCGGATTACAAACCTCAAAATGTGGAATTTGAAGGCGAAATAATTGGAGGCAATCTGTCGGTTCTTTATTCCCTTTTGGGTTCAGAGAGTTTTGGCGATACCGAAGGGAAGATTTTGTTCATCGAAGACTTGGACGAATATCTCTATCACATCGATCGCATGATGCAAGCCCTCAAACGAAGCGGCAAACTCTCCAAGCTCAAAGGTCTTCTTGTGGGAGCGATGACAAAAATGCACGACAACGCAATCCCCTTTGGCAAATCGGCATACGAAATTGTAGCAGAGGCGGTAGAGAGTTACGACTATCCGAAAGTGTTTGACATTCCCGTCGGACACATCGGCAAAGAAAACACTCCCCTTATAGCAGGTTGTAAGACCAAAGTCTCTCAACAAGACAACAAAATCACAATCAGCCAACTATGAACACCAAACTACTCGGCAACAAAGGCGAACAAATCGCCACAGACTACCTTTTCGGCAAAGGATACAAAATTTTGCACAGGAATTTTGTGGCATTCGGAGCCGAGATTGACATTGTTGCAATGGACGAATCGACAGACAGCATTGTTTTTGTCGAAGTCAAGACCCTCTCAAACAGCTATTTTGAGCAGCCATACGAAAAAGTGAACTTCAAAAAGCAGAAACAAATCATCAAAGCCGCCAATTCCTACCTTGTGAGACACAACATCGAAAAGGAAGCACGCTTCGATGTGGTGTCAATCGTTGCAAACGACGCCACACCCATGCAAATCGAACACATCATTTCGGCATTCAGCCCTTTCGATTTGCTGTAATCCAAGTCCGATTTTTTGCGAAAAAATCTGTTGATAACCCTATTACCGACCGCCAAAGGTGCAAAACCACAGCAAAAAGCAAGAAACGAAAGCCCACGCCCCGAAAGGACAGACTGCACACAGCCCTTGCGTAAAGCGAAGCTGCACGCAAGGTAGGCAACCCCAAAAGATTTCGCCCCGAAATGGCAAAAGCGTTCTGTTTATTTTCGTGTTTTTCTCTTGTCTTTACAAGGCGAAAAATCTAATCGCTGAGTTGCTCGAAAAAGGCTTGAAAACAAAGTGTTTATTACCCTTTCCAGTTGATGAAATTGTCAATAATCGAAGCTGTTTTGTCGGGCAGTCTTGTCCTCTGAACCTCGCTTTTCTCTATTCCCATATCCTTTAACCATTCTCCAAGAAGATTTTCAAGACTTTTTTCGAGCTTGGGGTCTCCTGCATCTACTTCCAACATCAACACTTCCAAATTCGCAATCTTCTTTCCTTCCGACAAAGGGTTCAACAAGCGTAAATCGGGATTTTGTCTCAACATATTCTCCAACACCCACGAATATTGACCGTCTGTAACCACCTTGTGGTCTTGATGATATATGTATCCGTCAGTCAAAATTATCAATATGTTGCGACAATCGGCTTTTATGCACAAATCCTCGACCTCGTTTTGAAAAAATCCCCAAATGTCAGCACCCTTGAACTCTCCTTTTTCCAAACTCTTTTGATAAACCAAGTTGAGATTGGTGCAGAATAAAGAATCAATTTGCATCAATTTTTGTTTAAGTTCTGCTATTTCTTTTCTGCTTTCACAGTGCATCTTGATTTGAAGTTCCTCTGATATTTCGGCAATGTCCTCCAAATCGGGTATAGGGTAGAAAAGCACTCGCAATTCGTCGTCGCAGAGCATTCTTGACCTCACTGTCCTTTCTCTCATCTGCTTTACAATATGTTCAATCAGCTTGATGTCCTTTTTATATTGCGGGACATTGTCCGTAGTGTTGGTAATTCTGTCCGAAAGGTCTATTAAAATTGAGATATTAAGGGGTTTAGGTTTTGATTGTTCGGTGGTTTCGGATTTATTTTGTTCCTTTTTGCCACAGCCTTCGACACAAAAGACAACACAGACAACAATCAAAACCGCTATTGTTCCGATAATACTTCTTCGTTTCATCTTCTTATTCTTTTCCATTGTTACTATCGATTTGTTTAATGAACTTTTCGTAAATGTCGGAGGTCTTTTGAATTTCGTCTTTCGTCTTGTTTGCCAAGCTCATATAGCCCAACCACCCTTTGTGAAAGGCTGCCAAGGCGTCTTTTATTTCTGTCCAATTCACAATAAAAGCTCCTGCCATGCTTTGTTGCAGTTTTGCAATCTCGCCTTTGAGCTTCTCTATTTCATTCTTTATTTTCGTTACTTTCCCTTTTGCGTTTGAAACAGCGGAGTTCAAATCTCCTATTTCTATTTCGACGCTTTTTATCTCTGCCGTATGCTTGTGCAAAGACCCATAGCTGTTCATCGAGAACGAAAACACAAGTCCCCATATCACATAAGCCACAAAACCACAGAAAATCACCGTCCAAAAATCAACATTTCCCGCTGCCAATGAAAAAGAATAAGCCTGCATCGGAGTTAAACTCGACAAGGCTTCCACATCATAAAGAGCCTTGGAAATCTTGTAGGCAAGCAAACAGTCAAAAACAAAAGTCAAAGCATAAAGAGCGAAAATTTTGATAGTGTTTATCTTCGTATCTTGTTTGTTGTTGCCGTTGCTGCCAAACTGATGTATCACATATCCCAAACCGAGAAACAAAGTCGGAATGAGAAGAATGAAGAACAATTCTGTAAATCCCTCATTCCACGCATTGGAAAGAGCTTCGGGGTCAAACATTGCTTCGGTTACGGTTGTATTTCCGAGACCAAAGTCTTTGAAAAAGGCAGAATATGCGGTCGAACTATAAAAAAGGAATAAGTATATCGTTATTCCGACAAGGATAAATGTACCGAAAACAAAGTTTACAAGTGCATTCTTGTTTGTTTTTCCGTCGGTTTCCAACTCTCCTTTCTTCTTTCGGAGTTGTTGCAATTTGGTTTCAAGTCTTTCAGCTTCTTCTTCGGCGTCTTTCAACTCGTTTTTGCGAGTTTCTATTCCCGTTTCGTAATCTTGTTTTTTGTGTTCGAGCGTTCTTTTATAGTCTTCTTGCGTTGCCAAATCTTGTTTTTGGAACTTCTTTATCTCCTCTACGGCAGAATTAAGGTTAGCTCCGTAAACATCAGAATTGCCTGTGGCAAGTCCGGCAGCATCAACGCCTCTTTGATACCAATCTTTCTTTGTATTCTTAGGTTCTATTGCCTCGGATACTTCGGAGCTTATTTGCCCAGAAGTCCCTTTCTTGAAAATATTATCTAATCCCATGGTTGTTGTTCTTAATATTTTGTTATTTGAAAATTTCATCGTACCTTTCTTATCTTCGCTTCGCTCCGAACGATCTGCTCCAGAGGAGACTGTGCATTCCGCGATAAACGAGTAATAGCCCATGTCCGTTGTTCTTTAATATTTTGTTATCTCAAAAATTCTTCGTACCTTTGCAGC
>SFPR01000021.1 GCA_004551865.1 Bacteroidales bacterium | reverse complement strand
CCTTAAAATCGCCAAATGCCATACCTCCCATCAAAACCACCGCATCTTGAACTCTGTAACTTGCTCCACACCAAAACTTATGTTCCCATTCCAACATAGTCGAAACGTCTAACTGATATGCAGAAGCAGACTTAAAATCTGTCTTCAACAACGCAGAAGGCAACACCCTCAAGGAAGGATACGCAGGCACAGTCCATTCATAACCTGCCAAGATATAATAGAAACGTCGGTTGTCCCACATCAACTTTTCACTCTTGGTTTCCATGAGTTTCGATGAAGATATACCTATATATAGTTGTCCGGGAATTTGGTAATACACTCCAAAGCCCAAATCAAACAAAAAGTCATCTCTGTTGGATAAGTCAGTAAGAAGAGGGTCTGACGATGTACCAATTTGGTCGTCCTCTGTAAATTGGTCAGAGCCTATCAACTTCGACATATCTATTGAAGCGTTGAACAACTGTGCTTCAATTCCTATTGCCAAATTGCCTTTTGGCAACTGAAATCTGAAAGCATAGTCAATTTTTGCGTGCAAGTTATTCCAAAAACCAATCTTGTCAGAAATAATGGTTGCACCTATACCTCCATGCAAAAAGCGAACAGGCATATCAAACGACAAATTCATGGTTTCACCTCCCGAAGCTCCCGTCGATTGTCCTGTTGCGTCGGTAAGATTCATTCCCATCCATTGATTGCGATAAAATCCCGTAAAGCATATAGAACCATTACTTCCTGCATATCCCGGATTATATGACAACCTATTAAACATGTACTGAGAGAACTGCGGTTCCTGCTGTGCATACATGGCAAAACCCGCAAGGAACAATGCCACAAACACGGCAACAGCCGAACAATTCTTAATCACATTACATTGTTTGCACACAAATCGTACTAATGTTCTCATATATATATTTTCAACAAAGCCTTGCAATGTCTCTTTCAAAAAAACAGCCACAAAGCAACACTGCAAAGGTAACTAAATTCTTTATAAAGGCGAAATCTTATCTGCTTTTTTTATTATCCTTTCATCTCATTCTCTTGCTATCATTTGAAAATCAAGCTACTAAATTACCCCATCAATTATCCTTCTTTTTAATCAAATGAGCCAAGGGGTAGTTTTTTTTGAGTTCTGCAACGGCTTGTTCGGCAGTTTTTTTGGATATGAACGGTCCTATATTTATGTAGTAGAAGCTCTCATTGTAAACCTTGACAGCCTTTGAGAGTTTTTGGTACTGTGGCGGTAGCTGGTGAATGATAGTTTTAACTTCGTTTTTGTCTGCGGCTGTTGCCAACCTGACATAGTAGGTAAACAAGAAAGTCTGTTCATATTTGTTTCCTTTGGCAAATATGACAGAGTCCAAATAATGGTTCCTCAAACTATCGTTCAACTCTGCCCTGTCAAACATCTCAAATAACTCATCTTGCTTTTCCCATAGCTCCATATATTCATTTCCCAATACTTCCACCCTTACTTTTGCAGTACCTGTCTTGTGCAGTAATATCCTTTTGGCTGCCAAAAAAGACAAATCAATAACCCCTGCCCTCGGACAACGGTCATTGACTTTCAAAAGCACAGAACGTCCGTTTTCCAAGTGAGTAACTCTTACCAATGTATTGAGAGGAAGTGTTCTGTGTGCCGCAGTATATTTTTTTTGCGAGAAAATTTCTCCCGAAGATGTCTTTCTGTTCTCAAATCTATCGTGGTAATAAGTTGCATAAGCCACAAAACCCTTATCGTTTTGCGCATACAAAGCACCACAAAACCACAAAATCACTCCGAACGAGACACTCCATTTAATCAACCTGCCTACCACGCCTTTGCATCTTCGTGAAACCATTGTCCTTGCAAGCGAAGGACTTGCTCTATCACATCTCTCACACAACCGCAACCACCATTTTTGTGAGAAATGTAGTCGGCAACCGCCTTTATCTCTTCGGCTGCATCTGCCGGACAAGCCGAAACCCCTGCCAATCGCATGACATCATAGTCCGGAATATCATCTCCCACATACAGAACCTGCTCCGGCAAAAGTTGCTTGTCTTTCAGAAAGTCTTCAAATATCTCTTTCTTACGATGAGACCCCAAATACACATCTTCCACTCCCAACATCTTCATTCGAGACCTTATACTATCGCCACTGCCTCCCGACAAAATTGCAATCAGATAACCTTTTCTCAAAGCATATTGCATTGCATAGCCGTCCTTTACATTACCACTCCTTACTATAATGGTATCATTTGCCGACCATATATTGCCGTCGCTTATCACCCCGTCATAATCAAAAACGAAAGCCTTTATTTCGTGTAACTTTGCCTTGTAATTCATCTTTCTAAAAGTACTTGTGATACATCAAATAGTTGCAAACATAATCTCCTACCCCCTCTTCCAAGCTGTGAAAAGGCTTGTCATAACCCACAGAGAGCAACTTCTGCATTTTAGCCTCGGTAAAGTATTGGTATTTGTCTCTTATATCTATAGGAATATCTATATATTCAACATTGACATCTTTTCCCATTGCAACAAAGGTCGCCTTTGCCAAATCGAAAAAGCTCCTTGCCTTTCCGCTTCCGAGGTTATAAATATCAGACTTTGGCTGTTTTTTCATCAAAAAGAACAACACATCAACCACATCCTTGACATACACAAAATCTCTCATCTGTTGTCCGTCCTCAAAGTCGTCTCTGTGAGAGCGAAAGAGCCTGACTTGTCCCGATTGATTGATTTGATTAAACGAGTGCATGATTACCGATGCCATTCTGCCCTTGTGATATTCGTTTGGACCATAAACGTTAAAGAACTTCAAGCCTGCCCAAAACGGAGGCTGATTTTGTTGAGCCAAAGCCCAAAGGTCAAACTCTTGTTTCGAACGTCCGTAAGGATTGAGCGGCTTTAGAGTAGGAATAAGAGCCAAATCATCATCATAACCTGCCTCTCCATTGCCGTATGTTGCCGCCGAAGAAGCATAAACCAACGGAATACCATTTTCGGAACATATATTCCAGATAGCTTTGGTATATTCCAAATTGAGAGACACAAACACATTCCAATCAAACTCCGTTGTGTCTGTTCTTGCTCCCAAATGATATACCCCATCGACCAATCTTGCATTAGCTTTGAACCAATCCAAAAATACCTTTCGGTCGATTTTATCCGCATATTTCAAATTCTCATAGTTCGCAATCTTTTCTTGCTTTGAGAAATCATCTACAATAATAACATTATCAAAGCCTTCTCTGTTGAGCTTACTCAACATACAACTGCCGATAAAGCCTGCTGCTCCGGTTACTACAATCATATTTATTTTCTTTCTCTCGTGTGATAAGAGCGTTTATTCTTCTGACTAATGTATTCCAACGACTGCTCATAAACTTTCCTCCAATTTCTCCACTCCATCTCGTCCGACAAACTCTCATTATGCCACACACTTATCAAATCACCCTTTACTTTCTCGACCTGATCAACAATTCCCTCGATCTTTTCGAGAGCCTGCCGAGGCGAGAGACGCAAACCATTCTTCAAAGCCACGTCCATATATGCAAACGGAAATATTCTCAATTTGGTTTCAAAATCCAATGCCAAATCGTAAAAATTAAAACTATTGCAAATCCCTGCTCTAAATCCCACATGGTCCGAATAACCCATCGAATAATCGCTTTCCACGTTGTTGTCAGTAAGATTTCTGTACGATTCGGGCAGACGAAATCTCAAATAGTGAAACCGAGAACGATGTATCGGCTTGTGCAAAATAGACCTCAACATTTTGATTTGCTCACTCAGCTGACCCGGATTATCAAAGCTCTCATACGAAGGGTGAATACCCACCTTGGCATAATCACAAAGCGACTTGACCAACAACTGAAACCTACTATTATAAGGACTTATGTTCTTGTCATACCGTCCGTAGTAGCCAAACAAGACAAAAAAAACAGTCGGCACCTTATACTTTGCTATCTGTGCAATGATATAGTCAAACGTATCATAAGGATCAACATCTATGTGTAGCAAGACCCTCAATCTTCTCATGCAAAGGGCAAAATCTCCCCTCAACATATCTTTGCAAAATCCCACAAGGCTTCTGCAAAATCCCTTACCTATGTATGAATAAGCCGAATCTACATCTATCGTATTGACAAACGAAAAATACTTCTCTTTGGTCTCTATTTCGGGAAAGGCACAGAGAAGTTTTTGTTTCAACTCCCCTGCCCAAATATTCACAACCGGCTTTTCCAAGAAACCTTTTTTGAAAGCCAAACTATCCTCTGCCTTAAAACGCGAATGTTTGTCTCTTATGAACGGAAGGTACTCCTCATATCTCGAAACAAGGTAGAAAGAAGCCGCCAGCACATCATAATTGCACACAGACTCCTTTGAATAAACCCTAAACAAATAGTGCATTCCCCCCTGTTCAAAGCAATCTGTATCCAACATCTCTATGGTCGTCTGAAACAAAATATCCGAAGAATAAAGGAACACCTCATCACATAGTTTTTGTTTGCAGTACGAAAATTTTGCCCCTTGATAAGAGACAAAGTAATCCCTATCGGTGGTAATTGTATATTCAATTCCCATCAATTCTCCGAAAACCAAGTTCAGCGTATAGCCCAATCGATTTGTTACTTTCTCAACATAAATCAG
Source organism: Bacteroidales bacterium (assembly GCA_004551865.1). Taxonomy (GTDB): domain Bacteria; phylum Bacteroidota; class Bacteroidia; order Bacteroidales; family P3; genus Onthomorpha. The sequence continues at coordinate 21,305 of SFPR01000021.1, read as the reverse complement.
AAGCATGTCGACCTATCTTAACTCAAAACTATCTCCCAAATATTTCTCTCTCACTTGTTCATTGGCAGCAAGCTCTTGCGGAGTTCCGTGGCAGAACACAGCCCCCTCAATCAACAAGTAAGCTCTGTTTGTTATCGAAAGAGTTTCATGAACGTTGTGGTCGGTAATCAAAACACCTATATTCTTGTTTTTTAATCCTATTACAATATGCTGAATGTCCTGTACCGCAATCGGATCGACCCCTGCAAAAGGCTCATCGAGCAAAATAAACTTAGGATTTGCCGCCAAGGCACGAGCAATCTCACAACGTCTCCTCTCTCCTCCCGAAAGCTGATTACCTTTATTCTTTCTTATATGAGTAAGGCTGAACTCTTCCAAAAGAGCCTCCATTTTCTCACGTCTTTGCACGGCAGACATATTCTTAAATTCAAGAATAGACATGATATTGTCTTCAACCGACATATTTCTGAAAACAGACGCCTCTTGAGCAAGGTAACCCACGCCGAGCTGAGAACGTTTGTACATCGGCATACGAGTAATCTCTTTGTCATCAAGAAAAACCCTTCCCGAGTATGGGCGAATTAGCCCCGTCATCATATAAAAGGTAGTAGTCTTTCCTGCACCGTTGGGACCCAACAGACCGACAATCTCCCCTTGTTCCACCGATACAGAAACACCCTTTACAACCGTTCTGCTCCTGTACTTTTTCACCACATTATCTGTAAACAATCTCATCTTCTCAACCTTTGAGAATACAAAGATAAGAATAATTTTCAATATCGATTGACTTTTGAAGCATTTCTGACAAACACAAAAAAGAGCAGGCATGGCTTCACAGCCTGACCTGTTCCAATCTTCTTCTTGCAAAATAAAATATCAAAATTTCAAATTACCATGTTATTCCACCAATAGTTTCTTTTCGACAGAGCCTTTGGCGGTTTGAAGTCTTATGAAGTAAACGCCTTTTTGGAGCGAAGAGAGGTCCAAAGCCATGCTGTTGGCATTGCATTTGCCCGAAAGGACTTCGCAACCCGTTGCATCAACAAGGGTATAGCCCTTAATCTTGTACGAACACACCACGTTTACACTCTCGTTCACAGGGTTTGGATATAGCGAAGTGTAACTCTCCAAATTCACATTTGATGCCACAAGGATACAAAATTATTGTTCGATGACAATTTTTTCAAAAATTGTTGAATTGTTTTTTGATATTGTCCAATTCAAAATAAGCATGGCAAAGAGAAAAGAGATAATCGCATTTGTAAACCTCTGCAAATCAGACACCACAAAACGCTGTTTCAGCAAAATAAAACGGCGTTTTATCCGTCTGAAACGGCGAGTTATTTTCCCAAATCGGCGTTTTGCTTCGGCTCATACAAAATATGGGCTTTTGCAAAAAGAAATATGGGCTTTTGTCATTGCCGTTTCGGTTTTTGTTCGTACATTTGCAAAATAGTTACTTTACGATTTGGAATAGTGCAGAGATGGATTTGACGAGATTTAGTCAGTGTGTAGAAAGGGAGTTTGCCTTGTTTGAAACAAAACTCAGGGAATGTCTTCCTTGTTTTGACGGAACGATGGGACAGATGTCCGAATATGTTCTCCGACAGAAAGGAAAGAGATTGCGACCTCTGATTAGCTTCTTGACGGCAAAAACTTGCGGAGAAGTAAACGAAGCCACTTACAGGGCAGCTGTCGTTTTGGAGTTGTTACATACGGCTTCGCTGGTTCACGATGATGTTTTGGACGAAAGCAATCTTCGCCGCAATCTGCCAACTGCCAACAATATATGGGGAAACAAGGCAGCCATTTTGTTCGGAGACTATATATATGGTAAATGTCTTCAACTTATCGAGACCAAAGAGGACTTTGAATTATTGAGTATCTATTCCAAGGTTGCAAGAGAGCTTCCGCAGGGAGAATTGTTGCAAAAGGATTTGTCGGAGGCTCAAAACCACGACATCAACTCCTATTTTGCCGTGATAGACCGAAAAACTGCTTCGATGTTCGGAGCGGCTGCTTATACGGGAGCAAAAACAGCCTGCCGAAACGCAAGTTACGTTGAAGCAGCAGAACAATTTGGAAGGTTGCTCGGCAGAGCCTTTCAGATAAAAGACGACATTTTGGACTTCGACACCTCATGCACAAGCGGCAAAGGCTTCGGAAATGACATCAAAGAGAAGAAAATAACGCTCCCCGTGATATTTTGGATAGATACATTGGGGCAAAAAGAGAAAGAAGAGTTGCTCGCTTTTGTTGCAAAGGACAAGAAATCGCAGCAAGAAATCTTGTCTTTTGTTGAAAGGTTGAAGACAACAGATTGTCTAAATAAAGCAGGGCAACAAGTCGGCAAGTACAGCTCTTTGGCAAAGGAACAGCTGAAACAACTGCCCGACAACGAATACAGAAAACAATTAGAAGACCTGACAGATTGTTTGGTCGAAAGAGATTTATAAACAAATAAAAGAATGAAAATGACAAGACGTTTGTTTTTAGCGTGTGCAATGTTTATAGCAAGTGCTTTCTGCACTTATGCACAGCAGACTTTACCATCGGTAGATGTCAAAACTTTGGACGGAAAGACCGTCAATGCGAAAGATTTTTCAAATGAGGGCAAACCTTTTGTGGTAACCTTTTGGGCAACTTGGTGCAAGCCTTGCCTTATGGAGCTTAATACCATAGCAGAAAACTATGAGGATTGGCAGAATGAAACAGGTGTGAAAGTGTATGCTGTAAGTATTGACGACAGTCGCACTCAATCGAAAGTCTCTCCGCTTGTCAATAGTTCGGAATGGGAGTTTGAAGTGTTGCTTGACGGCAACAGCGAATTGAAAAGAGCCATGGGTGTAAACAATCCTCCTCATTGCTTTGTTGTCAATGGAAAAGGCGAAGTTGTTTGGCAACACGTGGGCTTTGCTCCGGGCGATGAGAGCCACTTGTTGGAAGAGATAAAGAAAGCACTACAAAACCAATAATCGGCTTTTTTGATGAAGAAGATAATTATTGCATTGGTTGCCATTGGTTGTGCTTGCAGTATGCAGGCCCAAGGCATACTTGGCGGAAAGGTAAGCGGCAATTTTCAGATTGATATGCAACTCTCCCGTGAGGACAGTATAATCGGAGCAGAGAAAGTGAACGAAAAATTGCTCAGCAACGCCTTTGCAAACATCAACTACAACGCAGGAGACTTTTCTGCGGGTTTCCGATTTGAATCTTACCTCAATCCTATACTCGGATTTGACAGTCAATACAAGGGAGCCGGTATTCCATATCGTTGGGCGTCGTACAAAAAAGACTATATGGAGATAACCGTCGGCAATTACTACGAACAATTTGGAAACGGCTTGGTTTTCCGCTCTTACGAAGAGAGAAACTTAGGATTGGACAACGCAATGGACGGAGTAAAAGTCGTTGCAAAGCCGCTTTCGGGGCTTACGTTCAAAGGAGTTATCGGAAAACAACGCTACTATTGGGAAGAAATTTGGAAAACTGACAACGGATTGGTCAGAGGCTTGGATGCAGAGTTTAGTTTCAACGAATTGATACCTTGTCTTGGCAACAAACCCACAAGGATAACCTTGGGCGGAAGTTTTGTGTCGGTATATGAGAAAGCAGAAACGAAGTTCGTACCCATCGGAGAGGATTATTACAAGATGCAAATCCCCGAAAACATAGGTGCGGGGGCTGTTCGTTTGGACTTGTCGCACAAAGCCTTCAACCTTTCGGCAGAGTATGCTCGCAAAAGTCAGGACCCGAATGCGGTGAACGGCTATATATATAGGAATGGTGAAGCATTGCTCGTCAAAGCAGGCTATTCGATAAAAGGATTTGCAGTTTCGTTGGAAGCAAAACGCATCGACAACATGAGCTTTAAGTCAAAGAGAAGCGAGACTGGCAATATGCTCAATGTAAACTACCTCCCTGCAATCACCCGTCAGCACGCTTATTCTCTCATGGCGATGTATCCTTATGCCACACAGGTCAATGGCGAAATGGGATTGCAGGCTGACGTGATGTACAAGATAAAGAAGAACACCTTTTTGGGCGGAAAGTATGGTACAGACGTGAAGTTGAACTATTCGAGAGTGCATTCGATAGACCGTCAGCCTATTGAGGGCTACGAATTGGACCAAATGGGAACAGAGGGCTACACTTCAAACTTCTTTAAGGTCGGAGAAGATTTGTATTTTGAGGAGGTGAATGTAGAAATCAACAAGAAAATAAACAAAGACCTCAAATTGAACCTGATGTATTCCTACCAGAGTTTCAATCCTGTTGCTTTCGGACACCCGGAAGAACCAATGGTGTATGCAAATATCTTTGTTGTCGATGCGACTTACAAAATCAACAAACGCAACTCCCTCAGGGGTGAAGTGCAATGGCTTCTCACCGAGCAGAATTACGGAGAATGGGCAAAAGGAGATTGGTTGCAGCTGACGGCAGAGTACAATTTTGCAGGTAAATGGTTCTTTGCGTTGAGCGACCAATGGAACTATGGCAACGAAAACGGCGAGAAGGTTCACTATTATAACGTTTCCTTAGGCTCAACCTACAATACCACACGCGTAGCGTTGAGTTACGGAAAGCAACGCGACGGAATAATATGTATAGGGGGCGTTTGCAGGGAAGTTCCTGCCTCAAATGGTTTGTTTGTAACAATAAGCAGCAGTTTTTAATATGAAGATACAAGGATTAAATAAAGTTTTGGCAGCATTGTTCTTCGCTCCGGTGATTTTTACCGCCTGCGAAGAATTTGAAGCAGACGAGATATTGGTGCCTCTTACGGCAAGAGAAACACAGGACAGCACCCCGATAACTCAAACTCAAAATGAGCCTGCAATACTGATTGAAGATTTCACCGGCTGGAACTGTCCTAATTGTCCGGATGGAACTTCTATTTTGAACTCTCTGAAAGAAACTTATGGCGAAAGACTTGTTGTGTCGGCTGTTCACCAAGGTAGTTTTGCCAAACCGAAGGCAGAGAACAACAACCTCGACTTACGAACTCCATACGGTGATGAGTTGGGGAGCAAATTCGGGCTTTCGTCTTGGCCCAACGCCGTAATAAACCGCAAAATCGGTCCTTTGGGAAGAGGAGACTGGGAAACAAAGATACAAGAGTGCTTTGCAAATAGCGAACATTTGATGAACATATCCTTAGGAGCTGAAAACACTCAACAAGGTCTGCTTGTGTCGCTGCAAGTTGATGCACTCAAAGACATAAACGAGGCTTTGACGGTTACCCTTTTCATAACCGAAAGCGACATAAAGGGCGTTCAGAACAACCAAGGTGTGATGATAGAAGATTATTCTTTCCAACACGTTTTGAGAAATAACCCTATTGTGGATATGCCTCTTGCAACCACCGGTTTGAAAAGCGGAGACAGAGTATCAAAGAACTATTATTTCACTTTGGACAAAAGTTTGAACTTAAATAATTGTGCCGTTGTTGCCTTTGTAAGCAATTCTGCCGGCGAGGTTCTCCAAGTGAACGAAATAGAAGTAGAAAATTAGAAATTATTAACCGACTTAAATACAGTGTAATATGAAAAAGATTTACGGATTTTTTGTATCAATGGCGTTTTTGACCTTGGGATTGAACGCACAGGTCATAAAAGTACAGTTTGAGGGCGAAGATGTTAGCGATAACGACACTTTGAACGTGGAAGTAGCAGCAGGTGAAGAAGTAACAACTTACTTCATTCTTACCAATCAGTCTTCGGAAACTTTGAGTCTTCGTTCGGCTTACTCACGACTAAAAGTCAATGAAGGCGATGAGTTCCTTATGTGTTTCGGAGAGTGTACCACAGATACCGTCTCTGCTGTTGTAGATGTGGAAGCAGGTGCTACTTTCAACAATTTTGACATTGCGTTTACAGCAGGGTCAGACAATTCTACATTGATTGAAGTCTTTTTGATGAAAGCCTCACAAGACGGCACGGAAGAGGATGTTGTCAGAAATTTCTACGTAAAGTATGCAAACCCTGATGTATCTGTTGCTTCAACAGCAAAAACTCAGCCGCTAAGCGTGGACATCTATCCTAACCCAATGAGTTCCAATGCAAGCATCAACTACTTTGTTCCTGCAAAATACGGCAATGCGCAATTGCTTGTTCGTAACATGGTTGGCAAAACGGTGAAAACATTCAATCTACGCTGCGGAGAAAATGCCAAATTGAACATCTCTTCTACCGACTTGGCAAACGGAGTGTATTTCTACTCGATTGTTTCAAACGGAACAACGCTTACAACAAAGAAATTAGTAGTTAGAAAGTAAATTTTCGAGATTTCAGACAACAGATTGTCTGTTTACTTTATCCCTTTCGGGGCAAGTGGAATTGCAAATTGCGGCTTGTTTCGGAAGGGATAATTGTTTTGTTTTTTCGCAAGGAGAATACTCTGTTGTCAAAACGCCGTTTCGGTCCGAGTATAACGCCGTTTTATTTTGCCAAAACGCCGTTTTGTCCGGATAAATCGGCGTTTTATTTTTTTGACAATCCATACTGCGGCTTTCAAACAATTTTTCGTATCTTCGCACCTCGGTTTCAATAGTGAATTATGGGGTTTGTTTATCCTTATTTTTTGTTCGGATTGTTTGCTGTGGCTGTTCCGATTGTCATTCACTTGTTTAACTTTCGCAAATTCAAGAAGGTCTATTTTACCAACGTGAAATTACTGACTGATTTGCAGAGCGAAAGCAAGAAACAGAGCAAGGTGCGTGATATTATCTTGCTGTGTCTTAGGTGCTTGACGATCTGTCTTTTGGTCTTGCTCTTTGCCAATCCCTATATCAAAGATGACAAGAAGGTATTGGTGTCGGACAGCGGAAATGCAGTATTGGTGTTTGTCGATAATTCGTTTTCGATGGAAAACTCTTCGGACAAGGGCAGTCTGTTGGACGTTGCCAAACAGAAAGCGAGAGATATTGCCATGCAATACTCGCAATCGGATGTCTTTTGCCTGATGACGCAGGATATGTCGGGCAGGCACAAACACTTTGTGAGCAGGGACCGATTTCTCGGTATGCTTTCGGAAGTGGAAATCAGTCCATCATCACTGCCAATGAGCAAAATTGTGCAGTCGGCTCATCGTTTTATGGCTTCAAGTACAGCCAAATCAAAGAGTTGTTTTTATATTTCCGATTTTCAGTCTTCACTTTTCGATGCCGAAAACTTCGACAAGGACAGCTTGAACGATGTGTTTGTGCATCTTCGAGCCAAAAACGCCGATAATATCTTCATCGACTCGGTGTGGTTTGACAATGTGTTTTTCAAAGCCGGGCATAGTGCAGAGCTGAGTGTGAGAATAGTCAATCGTTCCTCCGAAGAGGCAGAAAAAGTGCCTGTAAAATTGTTCATGGACGAGCAGCAAATCACGGCTTCGAGCATAGATATGCAGCCAAACGAAAGTCGGATTGTGAAAATGGCTTTCTCTGTTCCGCAAAACGGTATTTTGCATTCCAAGCTCTCGATTGCGGACAATCCTGTCTGCTTTGACGATGATTTTTACTTCACATTGCTTGCCCGAGAGAAAGTAAGGGTGCTTGCAATCAATCAATCGCAACCCAATGAGTACCTTCTGCGTTTGTTGAGCAATGATGCGGACGTAGAATTTGACAACACAACTGCCGGAAACATTGATTTTGGTCAGTTTGCTCTTTACAGCATGATTATTTTGCATGGTTTGAACGAAATATCTTCGGGACTTGCCTCAGAGTTGTCTTCATTTGTCGAATCAGCAGGCTCGGTCTGTGTGATACCTTCCAAGGATATGGACCTATCTTCGGTCAATAATTTCTTGCAATCATTTTCGGCTCCTTTGTATGAACCTTTGGTCAAAAAGAATACCGAAGTTGCGGCAATAGATGTAGAGAACAAATTGTTCAAAGGTGTATTCACTTCCGTAACCGACAATATGGAAATGCCGAAAGTACAACAATATTTTCCGATTGTTGCAGGTGCAGGGAGCATTGCTCAAAACATCATGCAATTTGCCGACAAGAGCGGCTTTGCAACTCTCTCTCCACAAGGCAAAGGTGTTGTTTATATCTTTGCATCGGCACTAAGTCCCGAGTGGAGCAACCTTGTAAATCAGTCAGTCTTTGTTCCGCTTGTTTGGAATATGTGTACAATGAGCCGAAGAATACCAAGTATTTATTATGAAATGGGAAACAACCCTTTCATCGACCTTTCGGCTTACATCGAAATGGACAACAAGGAGATTTATCAGGTGAGTGATGTGAGCAAAACCATATCTTTCATTCCGCAAATAATACGACACAACAAACAAATAGGCATTCGCACCGAGCAACAGGCAAAGTCGGCAGGTAACTACAACATCTATCGCAAAGACAGCCTGCTTGGAGGCTTTTCCTTGAACTATCCACGAAAGGAAAGCATACTCGAATTTCTCTCTGAGGGAGAGATTGCAAAACAACTCAAAGCCAACGAGATTAAAAATGCAAGAGTATTCTCTTCAAGAGAGCTTATAGAGACGCAACTACTCAAATCAGATGTGGGATTTTCCTTCACACCATTGTTACTATGCTTGATTATATTGGCAATATGTGCCGAATTGATATTGTTACAAACAACTAAAAAACAAAAAGGACAAAAATAGTGAACGTAAAGAAAGTATTGCTTACTACAATAGGGATTGTGGCATTTTGGTTCGCTCAAGCAGACAATCAAGACAGCATAAAGCATTGGTCAATAAAGAACAGCATCATATCGAGTTCGGAACAGACATCGCTGAGCAACTGGTCTGCCGGAGGATTTAGTTCTTTTGCTTTCTCAAACTTTTACAAAGGCTTCTTCAACTACAAACGCAACAAAATACAATGGGAAAGTAGCGTGGAACTTGCCTATGGTATGATTTGGCAGGACAAGACCGGCAATGGTTTTAAGGACAAAGACAACAAATTTCAGAAGAGTGATGACAAGATAGAGGCAAACTCTATTTTCTCTCGCAAGATGTATCGCAACTGGAATTATAGTGCGCTTTTGAACTTGAAGAGCCAATTTGACGAGGGCTTCAAAGACGACAAACTTATCGTCGCTCCCTTTTCACCAATGATACTTACCTCTTCGCTCGGTTGGGAATACAAACAGAGCGGTTTTTCTGTCTTATTCTCTTTCCTTACGGGTAAAACAACAATGGTTACAGACAGACGTCTTATTGGCAATTCTATCTTCGGCTTTACCGAGCAGGACCAAACCACATTGTTCTCTCTCGGGTCTTATATCAAGCTCTACTTCCAGAAAGACATATTCAAAAACATCAATCTGCTTGCCAAATTGGACTTTTACTACGATTACAACAAAACTTCGCTTTTAGACACCGACATAAGCGGAGAAGTGTTTGTCAATATGAAAATAAGCAAATACCTTACGGCATTTATCAGCTTTCAGGCGATAATGGACAAAGACTTTAACTCAACTCTGCAATACAAAGAGAGAATGGGATTTAGTGTTCCGATAAACTTTTGAAATTAAGCATTGACATCAAAAATGTTCATCTGCTTTGGTGCAAAAAGGTCAAGCTGATTGGCAGCGTCTTGTGGCAGAGGTTCGAGGGTTTCGGCAAGATAGGTGTTCAAAATCCTCTTGATGGCAACTTTTTGTGAGATTTTGTTTGCCGCACAATAGCGTAACAACATCTTCTCATCTCTTGCCGAAAGAGTAATTGTGTAACTCCTTTTATCTTTTGCTTTTTTGGTCTTCGCAACTCTTTTATCTATCTTGCCACCATGCTGCATTGCTGAGATTTTTTGTGTTTCAAGCTACAAAAATAGCTTTTTTCTGCGACATAAGTGCTATCTTTGCAAAACAGAACTAAGGTTATATTTGTACAAATGGATTTATTCGACCAACTTAAAAACAACAAAGACAACTTCTTCCTCATTGCAGGACCATGCGTGATTGAAAACGAAACCATGCCTTTCGAGATAGCCGAAAGACTTATAGAAATATGCTCTAAACTCGACATCAAACTGATTTTCAAAGCCTCATACCGCAAAGCCAATCGTTCAAAGCTATCATCATTTAGCGGAATAGGAGACGGAAAAGGCTTGGACATTTTGAGACAAATAGGGCAAAGTCTGCACATTCCCACAATTACCGACATTCACTCGGCAGAAGAAGCCTTCAAAGCAGCCGAATATGTGGATATGCTGCAAATTCCTGCATTCTTGTGTCGCCAAACCGACCTGTTGGTTGCAGCAGCACAAACTCAAAAACCTGTCAATATCAAGAAAGGACAGTTCCTTTCGGCAGAGGCTATGCGTTTTGCAATGGACAAAGTGGTCGAATCGGGCAATAGGAAAGTCATTTTGACCGACCGAGGCACCATGTTCGGATACCAAGACCTTATTGTAGATTTCAGAAATATTCCCACAATGAAATCATTCGGCTCTCCGGTGGTTATGGACGTTACTCACTCTCTCCAACAGCCCAATCGGGCAGAAGGAGTGAGCGGAGGTATGCCGCAGATGATAGAGACAATCGCCAAAGCTGCCATTGCAGCAGGTGCAGACGGAATATTCATGGAGACTCACCCCGATTGCCCAAATGCAAAAAGCGACGGAGCCAATATGTTGCCCCTTGACCAAGTTGAAGGATTGCTGAAAAAACTAATCAAAATCCGAAAAGCTCTATGAGACATCGCTCCCTCCAATATATAAATGGTATAACAAAAGAGAAAATCAAATTGACGACATTCAACGTACTAAGTGCATTTATCCGCTTTGTCAAATCTCTAACTAACTTTAAGCACAAAGCCATAGCATTGTTTGCTTTTGCAGTTTTGTTCTGCTTGTTTGCAAATGCGCAAAGAAACAGCGGCTGGGAATTTACTGCAAACATCGGAGGGCAAGCCTTTTACCGACTGCACAAAACCAAAGGCGTAGATCTAAATCCGAAGAACAAAATAGGAATGACGTTCTATTGTTCTGCCACAAGGTTGTTTTCTCCTGCTTTCGGGCTTGGATTATTTTATCAAGGAGGCTTGATGAGCAACTACTATTTGAAAACCAGACAACCAAACGATTGGACGTATCATTCCGTTCATGCAGGCGGAACAATCAATCTGTCGAATTGGATTTACGGATACTCGTCCCAAAGATTTTATTCTTTAGCTCTGAGAGGCAATATCGGATTGGGATTTTCTTCCAACAAGGAAAGTTCTGCCAAAACATTGATGCTTGGCGGCGGAATACAAAACAGATTTGCCCTTTCGCCAAACCTTGCCGTCAGCCTTTCGATTGGAATTACTCTTACCAATGCCAATTTTGACAATACCGGCAGCGGCTCTCGTTTCGGGGGACTATATGATGTTACAGCGGGAATTGTGTATAATATCTTTAACTTCCAACCGACACAAAAAACCAAAAGAAAACAACCGAAAGGCATCTTTCATAGATAAACCCTTTTGCAGCAAAAAAAATCACTTGCTCCTATATGCTCGAAAAGCTAAGTAGTATGATTTTTGCGGCAGAGCTCCACTTGTTTACTTGATAAAAATCGAAAAAAAATCTCACCATGGTGTTGCACTTTCAAAAAAAAGACGTATTTTTGCAACATTATTTTGACTTGTACGTTAGAATAAGCATAATAGTACGAAAATAGAGTGAAACTATAACTAATTTAATTATGAAGAAAGTAATATTTTGCATTTCTGCATTCATGATGTTTTTGACGGCAGGTGCGCAAGAGAAAAGCGTGTTGAGACACGCAAGTTTTGAAACCAATCGTTTTATAGACAATTGGGAAGTTTCGGTTGGAGTGGGCGGTCAAACATTTTACCGTTTGCACGAATCCCAAGCCTCCGGAGTTGATTTGAACCCGGATAACAACATCACATTCGGTTTCAATGCCGCAATTGGCAAATGGTTAACTCCTGTGTTCGGAGGCAGAGTTCAGTATCAAGGACTTTCTATGTCAAACTACGTTTTGGAAACCGGAGCAGAAAACAATTGGAAGTACAACTACATTCATGCAGACGCTATGATTAACCTTACCAATTGGATATGCGGATATAAGAGCGACAGATTTTACAATGCTGTTGTGTTGGTTGGAGCAGGTTACGGCTTCTCTAAAAAAGACGGACAAGAGGGTTGGAACAACGAATTTGGAGCAACTGCCGGTTTACAAAACAGATTCAGATTGTGCAAGTCTTTTGATGCAAACTTGGAACTGAAAGCCAACTTGACAAAAGAGGACTTTGATAACTCACACAGCGGTTATCGTTTCGGAAACTTGTACGATGTAACAGCAGGTTTGACTTACAAAATCCCTACAAAGAGAGACTTTGACGTAATGGACAGAGCGCAATACACCAACAAGATTGCAGCTTTGGAAAAGGATGTAGAGAACGGAAACAAGACAATTGCAGAAGATGCTGAGGAAATCTCAAAATTGAAGAACGCTTTGAACAAAGAGAAGAAAGCAAAAGAAGCTGCACTTGAAGCAGAACGCAAAGCAAAGGCTGCTTACGCTCCTACAACCAACCAATCTTTGTCAATATTCTTCCGTTTGGGCGAAAGCGAAATATCTGACAAGAACCAAGAGAACTTGAAGTTCTTGGCTGAGGCAATCAAAGCCGACAAAGGTAGCGACAAGTTCGTAATCACAGGATATGCCGACAAAGAAACAGGAACTGAGGCTTTCAACGAACAGTTGAGTAAGGAAAGAGCAGAAGCTGTTTACAACTACTTGTTGGATTTGGGCGTCGATAAGGACCGCTTGAAGATAGATTACAAGGGTGATAAGGAACAACCATTCTCAGGAAAGGCTTACATGAATCGTGTAGCAGTGATAAAGAAGTAATTAAACACATAATTTCAACAAATGATTGGGGTTGTCGGCAAAACGGCAATCCCGATTTTTTTTGTTCGTATCGAAACAAACCAAAGACAAATCAAAATATTATGAACGAAGAAAAGAAAGATTTCAACGCCATGTTGCACAACAGCAAGGATATGCCGAAGATCAAGGTGATTGATAATGAAGAGGTAGTCAGCCGATATGGCGGAAGAAAGATGCTTTTGGCTCCTCCGATTGACTACGACAAAGTAATAAAACGCATTCCACACGGAAAACTTCTCACAATCGAAAGAATACGCAACCATCTTGCCTATCAATATGATGCAGACTTCACTTGTCCTCTTACGGCAGGTGTTTTCACCGGCATAGTTGCTTGGGCTTCTCATCAGAGAACCGAAGACATTACCCCATATTGGCGAGTGGTTAAAAACAAAGGCGAACTCAATCCCAAATTCCCCGGAGGCATTGAAGCACAAAAACAAAAATTGGAAGCCGAAGGACACTCCATTGTTTCCAAAGGAAAAAAGAACCTCAAATACTACGTAAAGGACTACGAACAATCCTTGTTCCAACTATAAATCTCGGTCATCTGCAAGCTCAGAGCTTACAATTACCAAAGCATTTGACCTACATTTTTCTCTCAAATCAAAACTATCCGAAAATAAAACGCCGTCTTAGCAAAATAAGACGGCGTTTTATTCCACAGAAACGGCGTTTCAGTAGAAAAAAACGGCGTTTTGTCAGACAAATATCTTCTTTTTGCTCCACCACATCATGAGTATGCTTCGGGCAGAGAGGTATGTAAGAAATCCTATCCACAGGGCATTGTTTCCAATGCTCGATTTGAACGAGAAAAACAAGACAAAAAACAAAGCTGTTGCCACAAAAATGGCATCTCTCATTATTTTGGTTTCAGTCATTCCTATCAATATGCCGTCATAAAGGAAAGCCACGCAACCACAAAGAGGAATGAGGAGAGTCCATGCCTTATAGTCTTTGCAGACTGCAAGTACTTCTGCTTTGTCTGTGAGTATCGAGAGTATGTTTTCGCCCCAAAGGAAATATACTGCGGTGAAAAGCAGGCTCAAAACTCCGCCCCACAGCAATATATGTTTGACACAGCTTGCGAGTGAGGCATAATCTTTTGCTCCCTTGTAGCGTCCGCATAGCGATTCGGAAGCGTATGCAAATCCGTCCATGAAATAAGAAAACAATGTAAACAGTTGCATGAGCAATGTATTGACAGCCAAAAGCGGATAGGGCATTGACGAAGAAGCAATGGTGAAATAGCTCGTTACGGCAATAAGGCATAGAGTTCTGAGGAAGATGTCGGCATTTACTTTGAAGAACTCTGCCAACTTTTTGACACTCAATGCGTGTTTGAGGTTGATGTATTTTCTCAAAGAACCATATTTGACAAACCAAAAGAGAAGTGTGGTTGCAAATCCGCCCCATTGTGCAATCACAGTGCCGAGTGCAACTCCTTTCACCTTCATGCCATACTCTATTGCGAGAAGAAAGCTGAATGCAATGTTGAGTATGTTTATCAAAATGGAAATCCACATCGGTGTTTTGGAATCCTGCATTCCTATGAACCAGCCTTTCAGTGCGTAAATGCCGAGTGTGGCAGGTGCTGCCCAGATTCGTATGAAGAAATAGTCGGCTGCAAGACTTGCCGCAGAGTTTTTGTTTTCCACAAAGGCAAACACCAAGGCTGCAATGGGCTTTTGGAGAACTATCAACAGAAGCGAAGCGGTCAAGGCAATAAAACAAGCTCTCAAAAGCACGCTCATTTGTTGTGTTCGGTCTTTTGCTCCGTATGCTTGGGCGGTAAAACCGCTTGTTCCCATTCTCAAAAATCCGAAGTTCCAGTAAATAATATTGAAAATCATCGTTCCTATGGCTATTGCACCTATGTAGTCTGCCGATTGACCGTCGGCGTTAAGGTGTCCGACAATTGCAGTATCTACCATACCCAAAAGGGGAACGGTTATGTTGGTTATGATGTTGGGAATTGCCAAACAGACAATCCGTTTGTTCATTGCCTTTGACAGCATCGGACTATTTCTTAAATATATTTTTGTAGTATTTTAAGTGCCAGCCGATATGGAAAAGTGCAACGACAGTCATGGCTATTCCGAACTCGACGTGCAGTTTCAAAATCTCCTTCATTATTCCCATTGCAAAGTGATAGTTGATTTGCAATGCCAAAACAAATCCTAAAATGCAGGATACCAAGCAGGTTATCAGCAAAACGCTGTTCCAAATCTTTCGATGAGTGAGCTTTTTCATCTTGCCGGACTTTACCAAGACAAATGTCAGCAGGTAGAGAGCAAGACACAGAACGGTGATTGTGATAAGTCTGTAAGGCTTTTGGGAGGTGGTGCTTGATTGTTGTGCGATTGTTTCAGTGAGAGTTTCGCTTTGAGGCTCTTCTGCAAAGGTTTGAGTTTGTTCACTTTGCGTTTGTTCGGGCAAATCGGAGACTTGGGTCTTGTCATGCGACTTTTTGCCAACTTGCTTTTGCTCTTTGAGGCTTGCATTCACCTTGCTCTTTGAGGTTTGTTGCTCGTTTGTCAGGGCTTCTTCGGATTGCGGTGCAGGCTCAGACTGCTCCAAAACGGCAAAGTCGCAATAACCGTCGGCATTCTCGTCGGTAAAGCGACCACATTCTCCTTTGCAATTCACTTTTCCTCCAAACGGGCATTGTGCCTGCAGCGTTTGGGAAATTAAAAACATACTTGCCAATATCATGGCAATGGATAATAACTTCTTCATGTCATGTTGTTTTTTTTGATTTGGCAAAGGTACGAAAAAAAGCAACCAAATCCTTTTGCAAAACGGCGGTATAATAAAACGGCAAAAAGATAGTTATAACGTATATGGGCTTTTAACCTTGTTCAACAAGCAAAAAAATCAAACGAAACGATGATTGGCAATTCAAAATATACTAAATATGTGGCGGCATTTGTTGTGTTGTCGTTGTTTTCGCTCTCTCTGTCGGCTCAAATGGGCGGCACAAATTCCTATTCTTTTTTGAACCTGAAGCGAAGTGCCAAGACGGCTGCTTTGGGCATGGATTTTCTGCCTTCGATTACCGACGATGTGGGAGCCGCTCTTGCCAATCCTTCTACCCTAAGCCCTATCAACCACAACGATGTGTCGATAACTTACACCAATTTCTTTGCCGGAATAAATCAGGCGGCGATTGCTTTTTCGCAAACGAAAAATCGCCTTGGTAGTTTCGGCGTGGAGTTTCAGTATTTGAACTATGGCAGGTTTGACATGACCGAAGAGAACGGCGATGTGGTAGGAAAATTTACCGCAGCCGACTATGCAATCAGCCTTTCTTGGTGCAAGATGTTGGACAGCAATGTTTTTATCGGAGCAAGCCTCAAACCGCTTTTCTGTCAATACGAAAGCTATTTTTCTGCCGCCATTGCAGTCGATTTGGCTTTGAGTTACCAATCTTCCGACCGCACTTGGGCAGCCTCTCTCATGGCAAGAAATATGGGAACTCAGATTGTGAAGTTTGCAGACAAAGATGAGAGCCTGCCTTTTGAACTTCAACTCTCGGCATCGAAAAAGTTGGCACACGCCCCCTTTGTAATCTATGTGGGAATTAACAACTTGCAGAAATGGAACATCAGAGAAGAGGACCCTCTCAACCCTCGAGACGAGACAGACCTGAACGGAGAAGTTACAGAGGAGAACAAATTTTCGGGATTTGCCGACAACTTATTCAGACACATACAGATAGGAGCAGAATTTACCCCAAGTAAATACTTTTACTTAGCTTTGGGCTACTCATGGAAGCAAAACAGAGAAATGCAGATTGAAGACGCTTTCTCGCTTGCAGGATTGTCTTACGGATTTGGCATCAACTATCGACAATTTCGCCTTGCCTATTCTCGAAACGAGTATCACCGCTACGGCTCTCCCAATTTCATAAGCCTTTTGGTGAGATTGCAATAAAAGAAAACTGCCTCAGTTCATAGGAAACCAAGCCACTTTTACTCTATTTGCAAGTTATTGATTTCAATACACTTGTACTATTAAAACAAAATACCCTTTGCCTACTCGGAAAACACTATTTTGTCCGACAAAAACGGCATTCTGTTTCATTGTCTTTGTCGGGGAAATATATTTTTCTTGATTTCGTTATCCCAAAACCACTTTTTTTGTCTATCTTTGCACCTTTGCAAACAGAAGATTTTAGAAGAAATAAACACAACAAACAGAGAAGAGAAAATGATAGACAAGAAAACCATAATCGGATTGGTACTTATCTTTTGCGTATTCGGAGTATGGATGTATATTA
Organism: Bacteroidales bacterium; assembly: GCA_004551865.1. Classification (GTDB taxonomy): domain Bacteria; phylum Bacteroidota; class Bacteroidia; order Bacteroidales; family P3; genus Onthomorpha. The sequence continues at coordinate 4,163 of SFPR01000021.1, read as the reverse complement.
CCCAGCCTTCCGAAGAAGAAAGGGCAAAAATGAAGCAGAAACAGGACTCTGCGATTGCTGCACAGATAAAAGCAGAAAAGGAAGCCGAAAAAGCCGAGCAAATGTCTGAGCAAGCAAACGAGAATGTGAGCGAAGAGTTGATTGCCATGGCAAAAGGCGATGATTCTTTGGCACTTGCGGCACAAAAACAGCTCTCCGACCAATTCGGAATCTTCTCCGAGGCTGCAATGAACGAGAATAAATCTCTCCGAGTGGAAAGCGATTTGCTCGAAGTCGATTTCTCTTCCCTTGGAGCAAACATCGAGCAGGTTACACTAAAAGAATACAAGACCTATCATCAAGACAGCGTGAAATTTTTCACCAAAGGAGGCAATTCCTACGGACTTAACCTTTCTGTGGGAGCAAGAGTTTTGAGAACCAAAGACATTAACTTTGAAGTATTTGTAAATGACAAACCATACAAATCAGACCAAAAACTAAAAGTTGGCGGAAAAGATTCGTTGGTTGTGTCGATGAGATTATATACCAACCAAGACACCACAAGCAAAGACCGTGGCTGTTTGGAATATCGCTACACGATAAGAGGAAATGACTATCGTGTGGGGTTTGAAATAGTGTTCAACAACCTCAATAATGTCATTACCGACCGCAACACTTTGGAATTTGTTTGGGATTCGAAGCTCCGAATGAAAGAAAAAGACAGAAGCGTCGAAGTAAAAAACAGTTCGATTTATTATCTGTTGAAAGACGAAGTCGAATATCTCAAAGAAAACGGAGCAGATGACCAAAAGGAAGAAAACGGAATACCTATCAAATGGATTTCCTTCAAACAACAATTCTTCTCGACAGCCATAATTTCGGAGGAAGCAGAGAATTTCACTTACGCAAAGATGCAAACTCAGACCGAAAGGGGAGAAAAAGACAACTATCTGAGAACAATGAGTGCCAATATCAATCTCCCTTTTGACGGAGACAAGAAACACTACGAGTATGGCATGGATTTCTTCTTTGGTCCAAACAAATATTCTGTCATAAGCGACTACAACATGGATATGGAGCAGATTATTCCTCTTGGTTGGGGATTTTTCTTGTTGCATTGGATAAATCGTTTTGTCATTCTGCCTGTCTTCAACTTCTTGCAGCAGTTTGGCTGGAACATGGGTATAATTATTTTGATTTTGACGATATTGGTCAAGTTGGTTCTCTTCCCTTTGGCATACAAATCCTACTCTTCGTCGGCAAAGATGAGAATTATTGCACCCGAAGTGCAGAAAATAAATGAGAAATACCCTAAACAAGAGCAGGCAATGCAGAAGCAACAAGCAATAATGAACCTCTACAAACGAGCAGGCATCAATCCGATGTCGGGCTGTCTGCCTATGTTGTTCCAATTCCCTATATTGGTTGCCATGTTCCGTTTCTTCCCTGCCTCGATTGAGCTTCGTCAGCAGAGCTTCCTGTGGGCAGATGACCTCTCGAGCTATGATTCGATACTAAATCTGCCGTTCAACATTCCGTTTTACGGTTCTCATGTATCATTATTCTGTTTGCTCATGACCATTGCCCAACTATTCTATACCCGAATGACAATGAAACAACAGCAACAAAGCAACACCATGCCGGGCATGAAATTCATGATGTACTTCATGCCGATAATGATGCTCTTTATTCTCAACAGCCAATCGGCAGCCCTCAACTACTACTATCTAATCTCACTCTGCATAACATTTATCCAAATGTTCATCATTCAACGAACAATTAACGAGCAAAAAGTGTTAAAACGCTTGGAAGCAAATTCAAAGAAGCCTTTGAAAAAATCCAAATGGCAACAAAGAATTGAAGCATTGGAAAAACAAAATCAGGCTTTGATTGCAGAAAGACAAAAACAACAAAATAGAAGAAAGTAATTAACCGAATTTATTAACCTTAAAAACAAAAAAGTATCATGTATTTTGGATTGATGATTGTGATTTTTGTGTTGGGATATGCCGCCATAGCGTTGGAACATCCCCTAAAAATCAACAAATCTGCCACAGCACTATTGTTGGCAGCAGTTATCTGGGCTGTATATGCATTGATGGGTCCGGGAATTGAACATGAAAATCTTATAGAACATCTGGGGGACACAGCAGAAATTCTTTTCTTCCTCCTCGGAGCTATGACGATTGTCGAGATTATCGATCGTCATGACGGATTTTCAATTATCACCGACCGCATCACAACAACCAACAAGCGTAAGTTGCTTTGGATTGTCAGCATTCTTACCTTCTTTATGTCGGCAGTGCTTGACAATTTGACAACCTCCATTGTGATGTGTGCTTTGCTTCGTAAGCTGATTGCCGACAAGCAAACACGCTGGTTTTTCTGCGGTATGGTCATCTTGGGAGCAAATGCAGGAGGAGCATGGTCCCCTATCGGAGATGTAACCACCATAATGCTATGGATAGGAGGTCAGGTCAGTGCAAGCAAAATCATCATGGAGACATTCATTCCATCGTTGATATCGATGTTAGTGCCTTTGGCTGCAATAACCCTCACAATGAAAGGAAACGTGGAGCGTCCTGCAACAAGCGAAACAAATGCAACATACAGCGTTTCAAAGAAACAAAGCCTCTTGACCTTGATAATGGGTGTAGGACTTTTGTTGTTCGTTCCCATATTTAAGACCATAACACACCTTCCTCCATATTTGGGGATTTTGTTCGGATTGGGAGTAATGTGGGTTACCACTGAGATTATGCACCGCAACTCTCCTGTAAACTATTCAAAGTTGAGTGTAAACACAATTATTCAAAGAGTAGATACACCTTCGGTTCTGTTCTTCCTCGGTATCCTTATGGCAGTACAATGCTTGAACGAAGCAGGACACTTGAACCTCTTGTCAAAAGCACTTGACGAGAACATCGGAAACCCTTACGCAATCAACCTTATCATAGGAGTATTATCCTCAATTATAGACAACGTTCCTTTGGTGGCAGCCTCAATGGGTATGTATCCTATTGCCGATGCAGCACAAGTGCTTGCCGACCCTTCGTTACATTTCTTTGCTCAAGACGGAGCATTCTGGGAAGGCTTGGCATACTGTGCAGGAACAGGAGGCAGCTTGCTCATCATCGGTTCGGCAGCCGGTGTTGCAGTAATGGGAATGGAGAAAATAGACTTTATTTGGTACTTGAAGAAAATAACACTTTGGGCATTGCTCGGATACCTTTCGGGAGCCGGCACATTCTATCTGCTCTCTCGTTTCGTTCTACACGTATAGTAGCATAACCCTTTAGGTACAACACAATAACCTTAGCGGCAGGGAAAATCCACAAAAGTAGATTTCCCTGCCGCTTGTTCGTCTTGACACAATTCCAACAAGCTATATAGTGTATTTCTAATCTGCGAAATCCCAAAGGAATATCAATACAAAAAAACGCAGAAAGAGTAGTCATTTCAGATTTTATTTGTATCTTTGCAGCAATTATTGATGGTTAGATAACTCTAATACTAAATGTATATGAAGAAGTGTATGTCATCTGTCGTTGCATTTGCAATGCGTTATCTTGTGATGAACCGGAAATGGTCTAAACAAAATAATTCATTATTTATCAAGGTATTACCTTTTCTAAATCTGATAAACTCACCAAGACAAATTATATATTAAAAACTCAGTAAGCTTTGGTAGTTATATATGTTTGTACTATTATAGTCAGAAAATATAGTGTATAGTATGTCTGTTTACATTTTTATATCAAAGTAACTTCATAAGTAAGTTGGAAAATAATCATTAAACGTTACAATATCAAATGAGCTTCATGGAATTTCACTTAATCTATTCAAATAAACTTTCTAAAATATTCTCAAAGATTATGTATCTGTCAATGAAAACGCTGACTTTCTCACTCTTGTTCTTGACTTTAATGATCCCTCGTTTACTTTTGGGACAAGATACTGTTTTTATGGGAACAAATAATCACCAAAGTATAGTATCAAACTATTGTATTGTATATACAGATAATGGTCCCGGACAACCGCACTCTCCGCGTGTCAATTCCTCCTACACTATTAAGGCAACAAATCCTGATTATAATTGCAAGATAATCATGCGTAGTGAATATGATTACTATTGTAATCCTGTTAATTCATATTTTATATATGATGGAGACACTAATTCTGAA
>SFPR01000002.1 GCA_004551865.1 Bacteroidales bacterium | reverse complement strand
AAAACATTTGTAACTTTGCTGCGAGAATTTTATTTTTTCGGCAATGAAAACAAATTATATCTTTTTCCTCTGTAAGAATAACTTTGAAAGGCGATGATGTTCGCCTTGGTTCCCTTGTTGCGAACATCGGTAAAATAAGCTCAAACAAGGAAACAATAAGTGATTTTTGAACAAAAACAGAATAAGACATGAAAAATATGATTTTTAGAAACGTTTTGATTGCAGTTTGTCTTTTGATTGCAACAAATTCAGCAAAGTCTCAGATAGATACAGCATGGATAACATCAGAGCATTCAAGCCAATATATTTATCCTCAGCTGATAAACCCCGAATATGACCACGAAATGACATTTGATAATGTTGTCGTTACAGCTATAGAACTCTCTCCTATGGAAGTAAACGATTATAAATTATGGAGAATTGCACAGAGATATGATGTTACAGACAGCGTTAAATTATGCGGAGTTTCGTTTGCATCTAATTCAATACCGGTAGCTTTCGGTCAGAGAGCCGATACTCTTACAGTTGGTATAATGGATTCTGCACTATATTCTACAATCTATTCAAAGACTTTTATTTCCGGAGGCAGAGAAGATGGAAACTACATTGTTTATAATTATCCTGATTCTGCTGCTCACCTTTACATAGAAGTTATGTTTGATGACACTATACTGCTAAATGCTCCGTATTATGTTTTCTTCGAGTATCATTCTTGTAGAAATGGGGTGCGTACAGATATAAAAACAGTTAATGTCAGAGAATATAGTCGAAATGTTATACAAAGTCAAACTTGCGTACCCTCAGGCTATGCTCCAAAGTACAGACCTTACTTTATGGCAGAGGGAGACAGGGAATGGAGAGATTATAACGATATACTTCCTAATGCATTTCCCGATGAGATAGAGGATTTATATGCTTATGTATGTTCATATCCGAGAAATGGCGATACCATAGTTCTTTCCCCGATTGGCATTTGCCCGATAAGGGTTTTGGAAGACACAACTTCTAATAGCGTTTTGTCGGTTGAACTTTTGGAAAAGGCGGTAAGGCTTTATCCAAATCCTGCAAATGAAGTATTGAATGTCGCTTGTGATTATGATATTGAGAGCATTGCAGTTTTTGACGTGCTAAATCGCTTGGTCGAAGAGAGAAAAGTAAACTCCAAAACGCTGCAACTACCTCTTGCAAACTACCCTCAAGGAACGTATTTCATAACAATCACCACTCCGAAAGGCAAGCTGAACAAAAAATTTGTCGTTCAATAAAGTCAAGTCGAACATTCGACAAAAGGAATTGAATAAGAGAATATTAAAAGCGGCGTTTTCATCAAATCAAAACGCCGTTTTGTTTTTCTGAAAACAGCAATTATTTAACGCTTTTGCCCTTTTATGGCAACTATTATAAGGTATCATTCACTCGAGGCGACGCTTACGCTTTGCTCCTATCTGATCGCTTTTGGACTTTCAGCCCTCTCGTAGAGCGAAGCGGCACGTGAGGGTAAGCAACACCCAAGACATTTCGCCCTGCAAGGGCAAAAGCGGAACTCGATACGACCTAAATGCTGACAAATCGGCGAGTTATTTTGCTTGAATGTTCATTTTATCGTTTGCAAAAACACTATTTCGTCAAAAGTTTGTACCTTTACACCCTTGTTAGACGTAGAAAATATAGGGGAATTTAGAGATGAAATTTAGGTTCGCAAGCATTGCGGCGTGTGTTTTGTTTTCTTTTGCAGTCATGTCGCAAAATAGCGATGACAATGTGATTTTCAGAGAGTTTGAAAGGAATTACGACAGCCTTTTGCAGGGGCATTATATGAAGATGAATGCCAAATTACTCGGCAAAAGTTTGAACTACAAAACGGATACTTTCGTTCCTGCTCATAGGGCTTGCGATGTGTCGGACAGTGTCTTTGCTCGTCGTTTGCGTTCCATTCCTTCGGTTGTTCCTTTGACCTATAATGACAAAGTGAGAGCCAACATTATTTACTATATCGACAGAATTGGCGACAGAGTGGGGGTTATGTTGGGTTTGAGCAAGTATTATTTCCCTATATTTGACGAGATTTTGGACAGACATGGTGTTCCTTGTGAGTTGAAGTACCTTGTTGTGATAGAATCTGCTCTCAATCCCAAGGCTGTTTCAAGAGTAGGTGCTACGGGTCTTTGGCAGTTTATGTATGCAACGGGAAAAATGTACGATTTGAGGGTTAATTCGATTATCGATGACAGAATGGACCCGATTAAAGCGACGGAAGCTGCTGCCAAGTATTTGAAAGACCTCCATAAAATCTACAACGATTGGACGCTTGCGATTGCTGCATACAACTGTGGTCCGGGAAATGTGAACAAAGCAATGAAACGCTCGGGCAGAAATGACTTTTGGGGTATGTATGATTTCCTTCCGAAAGAGACAAGGGGCTACGTACCTGCCTATATTGCAGCTGCGTATGTGATGAATTTTCATGCCGAACACGGCATTTATCCTGCAAAGCTCACAAAGCCGCTTACTCTCATTTCGGATACAATAATGTTGAAGAGGGATTTGTATTTTGGTCAAATCGAAGGGGTGATGAATATTTCGACAGAACAACTTCGAGAACTCAATCCTCAGTATAAGACAAATTTTGTTCCCGGGGAGCAGGGCAAATATAGTTTGAAGTTGCCTTTGAGGTATATCAATGATTTTATTGCTCTTGAAGACAGCATTGCCAACTACGAAAGGGATAAGTTTTTTGGTTCTGACAAAAAACAGACGGAGCTTGCCGAAGGAGATATTGAGTATAAGGAAAGGGTGATTTACCACAAGGTGAGAAAGAAAGACTCTTGGTATAGTGTTGCCAAGCGTTACGGCGTAAGCGTTTCTCAACTCAAATCGTGGAATCCCAAGGCTCGCAAAAGTCAAAAGCTGAGGGTGGGTGATATGCTTGCAATCAAACAAAAGCAGGCTTTCAAAAAAGAGGTTCAACCGCCTCAAGACAGCACTTATATGGCAAATAATCAGGAAAAATCAATCGTTTCTTCTGACAATCAGGCAATAGATACTCGTACTTCGGCACAGCAAATACAGAAAAGCTCCGACGGAAAGAAGCCAAAGCAGGCGGTTGTCAATCATAAGGTCAAACAAGGTGAAACGGTTGTCAAGATTGCCAAACGTTATGGTGTTTCGGTAGAGCAGATATGCAAGTTGAACAACATGACTCTCAAAGCTGCTTCAAAAATAAGGGTGGGACAGACTCTCAGAATAAAGTGATGACATCGCAAAAGGTTCTTTTGTATCTTATTATCGTGTTGTTGTCTTTGGGCTTGATTTGTTTGCTGTTCCCAAAAGATGGGTTGAATATTTTCGGTATTCAAATCACAATGCCGACATTGGAGGAGATTTTTTCTTTTTCCTCTTCTGAATATGCAGATGTTGAAAGCGTGGTATCGACTTGTGAACAGAAGCCCTCAGTCAATCCAGCCGATTCGACACAAGATAGTTCTGTTGTTTCCTTTGAGTATGATAGTGTTTTGAGGGAGCGTTTTGACAGTTTGTTTTCTCGTCTGGACAGAGCAAAAGCACAAGAGGGTGTGGTAAGAATAGTACATTACGGAGACTCTCAGGTGGAGGCAGACCGCATTACGGGAACAATAAGGAAAGACTTGCAAAAGAACTTCGGTGGAAGAGGACAAGGGTGGATTTCTTTGTTCAGCCGTTCGACCATAAGGGGCGTTTCGTTTCACTATTCCCCTAATTGGGCGTTTTGTTGTGTGTTGGAACCAAAGCGAGGGTTCAACAGATATGGCATAGGCTTGTCTTCGATAAAGGCTCTTGCCGACAGTGTCTCTCAAACGGCAACTGTGGAAATGGCTTTTGCCACAAAGCCCGCAGGAAACATAGTATTGTATTGTGCAAGTCCCGAAACAGAAGGCAGTGTCATTATTTCCAACGGTCAAGATGAGATTTCGCAGGTTCAGATTGATGCATCTTTTGATGTGCAACGGATAGTCATCAGCTCCGACAGCTTTGGAAAAGTATTGAAACTGCAAGCCACTTCGGGGGTTGAACTATATGGAATGAACGTTTCGTCAAACAGCGGAGTGCTTGTCGATAATATTTCGCTAAGAGGCAGTTCGGGCTGGGGAATAAGGGGGAGCAATGCTTCGCTTTTGCAACACTTCTACTCTGAGTTGGGAGTTGATATGATAATCATGCAGTTTGGAGTGAATGCCATACCGCAAGAAAAGGACAAAGTGATTGAAGACTATACCTTTTATAAGAAAGAGTTTGCCAAACAGCTGAGATTTTTGCAAGCAATGGCACCCGAAGCACTGATTGTGGTTGTCGGAGTGTCAGACCGGAGCATAAGAAAGTCGGGAAAGTATGTTACAAACCCTAATGTTCTCAAATTGAGACAGGCACAAAGGCAGGCAGCTTTGGAAAACGGCTGTGTGTTTTGGGATTTGTTTGAGGCAATGGGAGGAGAGAACTCTATGCCGGCTTGGGTTTTGAGAGAAGAACCATTGGCAAACAAAGATTTTATCCATTTCAATGAAAAAGGAGCAGCAATGGTTGCAGAAATGTTCCTGAAATCCTTTTACAAAGAGTACAAAAGGTATAAAGACGATTGCAATATGCAAAAAATACGATAGGATTGAGAAATTATTTATACCTTTGCCGAATATGGATACCGATATATTGGAGATAGAAGGATTGAGATTTGTAAAAGCCGTGTCGGCTGAGCAACTTGACATGATAACTTCTCGCCTTGCAGACAGGATAAACCAAGATTATGCAGGCAGAGAGGTGGTTTTTCTTGTCGTTCTCAACGGAGCATTCATGTTTGCCTCAGATTTGTTGAAGAAGATTGAGGGTGTGCATACCGTATGTTTCATAAAGGTATCGACCTATAGCGGAATGCAAAGTTCGGGAGAATATAAGGAGGTGATAGGTCTTACGCAGGAGTTGAAAGACAGGGACGTTGTCATAATAGAAGACATTGTCGATAGCGGATTTACCATGAAAGAAATGCTCGAAAGGCTGAAAGAGCAAGACGCTCGCTCTGTTGAGGTGTGTACATTGGCATTTAAGCCCGACAACTTCAAGGGAGACTATGAGGTGAAGTACAAAGGATTGAACATGGGAGCGGAATTTATTGTCGGTTACGGATTGGATTTCGAGCAAAAGGGAAGAAATTTGAAAGAAATATATAAGAAAATCTAAAAATAGTAAGAAGTTATGCTAAACATTATTCTGTTTGGAGCACCCGGAGCAGGCAAAGGTACTCAGTCAAAAGAGTTGGTAAAGAAATATGAGCTTGCTTACATTTCGACAGGCGACATATTGAGAAAAGAAATGGCAGAAGAAACCGCTCTTGGTTTGAAGGCAAAAGACGTAATCAACCGCGGAGAGTTGTTAAGCGACGATTTGATTATCGAAATCATCGAAAAGGCCGTAGAACAAGCCGGAGAAAAAGGCATTTTGTTTGACGGATTTCCGAGAACGGTCGCTCAAGCCGAGAGTTTGGAGAAGTTGTTGGAGCATCACAGCCGTCATCTTTCGTTGGTTCTCAGTCTTGAAGTGCCGAGAGAAGAGTTGGTCGAAAGAATGCTCAAACGAGCAAAGATAGAAGGCAGAGCCGACGACACCGAAGAGGTTATTCAAAATCGTTTCAGAGAGTATGAAGCCAAAACAAAGCCCGTTGCAGATTTCTATGAAAAGCAAGGAGTATTGCATTCGGTTGTTGGCACGGGAGCAGTCGAGGAAGTATTTCAACGATTGACCTCTGAGATAGACAAGGTAAAGCAATAACAAGAGCAAAAGCAGATGGCATCTAACTTTGTTGATTATGTTAAGATATGCGTTCGCTCAGGCAAAGGCGGGGCAGGCTCTGCCCACCTTTTGAGAACTCGTTCCAATGCAAAGGGAGGTCCTGACGGAGGAGACGGAGGTAGAGGCGGTCATATCATTTTGAGGGGCAACAAACAGTTTTGGACATTGTTGCACCTTAAATATACCAAACACCTGATTGCCGAAGGAGGAGGAAACGGAGGAGAGAACAGATTGCACGGCAAAAACGGCGAAGACGTCATTGTCGATGTGCCTTTGGGAACGGTATGTAAGGACTTTGAAACAGGAGAAATAGATTGCGAGATAACCGAAGACGGACAAACTGCAATCATTGCAAAAGGCGGAAGAGGAGGTCTCGGAAACGACCATTTCAAAAGCCCTACCAATCGAACACCTCGCTATGCACAACCGGGAGAAGAAGGAGTTGAGCGTTGGAAAATCATAGAACTGAAAATACTTGCAGATATTGGTTTGGTGGGATTTCCAAACGCAGGAAAGAGTACTCTTCTGAGTGTGGTGTCTGCCGCAAAACCCGAAATAGCCGACTATCCTTTTACGACATTAGTGCCAAATCTCGGAATGGTATCTTATAGGGAAGAGAAATCTTTTGTAATGGCTGACATACCGGGAATAATTGAGGGAGCATCTGAGGGAAAAGGATTGGGATATAGGTTTCTCAGACATATAGAAAGAAACTCCGCATTGCTCTTTATGATACCTTGCGATTGTGATGACATATCCAAAGAATATGATGTGCTGCTGAACGAACTGAAGAACTACAATCCCGAGTTGTTGGACAAAGAAAGGATTTTGGCAATCACCAAGTGCGATATGTTGGACGAAGAAATGACAGAGCAGATGAAAGCAAAGCTCCCACCGAGAGTGCAAAGTATTTTCATTTCTTCGGTAAGCGGCAAAAACATTGACAAGCTGAAAGACCTGATATGGCAAACCCTGAACAAAAATGTTGGATAAGCTGAAAGAATGGGACACGGCATTGTTTTATGCAATCAATGATGCAAGGAGTAATTTCTTGGATTGGTTCTTTGCAATCATATCATCGCATTGGTTCTTTGCAATCATTGTGTTGGTGTTTGCTTTTTTTATTTGGAAGGTGCGTTTCAAATTTAAGGTTTTGCCCTTGATTGTAATCGTGTTGCTTGTAAGTCTTTGCTTTTTGTTTGCCGACAGAATTTCGGTTCTTTGCTTCAAAGATGTGGTCGAAAGACTAAGACCTTCCCATGCTTTGCAAGATGTTCATTTGGTTGCACTTCGCAATCTGCAACTGATTTACGACAGCAAGGGAGGCTTGTATGGTTTTGTCTCTTCCCACACGGCAAATCTGTGTTGCATTGCAGTGATTTACGCCAAGTTGTCTTCCAAAAAGAAAATCACTGTTCTGTGTCTTGCCCTTTGGGCAGTCCTTACGGCATATTCAAGGGTCTATTGCGGAGTTCATTATCCCATGGATGTAATTTGCGGAGGCTTGTTGGGCTTTGTTTTGGGTGAAATCATCTACTATGTCTTCTCTTCGTTGGACAGAAAATATAAATGGAATATAGAACAAAAGGAATAGCTTTTTTGATATGTTGGTTAAAGTTTATGGAAGTGCGATTTGTGGTATAGAAGCCACCACGGTAACGATAGAAGTAAGTACAGACAAGGGAATAAACTTCTTTTTGGTCGGACTGCCCGACAGTGCCGTAAAAGAAAGTCAGCAAAGAATATCCTCTGCATTGAATACTTACGGCTACAAAATCCCGGGAAAGAAGATTGTAATCAACATGGCTCCTGCCGACTTAAAGAAAGAAGGTTCTGCATACGACCTTCCGTTGGCAATAGGCATACTTGCTTCAAGCGAACAAATCACTTGCGACAAGCTGTCTGACTATATAATAATGGGAGAGTTGAGCTTAGATGGTTCAATCCGCACAATCAAAGGAGCTTTGCCCATTTCTTTGGAAGCAAAGAAGCAAGGCTTCAAAGGAGTTATCCTTCCGAAAGACAATGCCAAAGAGGCAGCAATCGTATCCGACATGGAGGTGTTCGGAGTAGAGAACATAATGGAGGTAATCAACTTTCTGAACGGAGTTGCTCCCGTTGCACGCGAAACTTTCGACATAAACGAAGAGTTTGAAAAGAGTTTGGACGAATACGAATTTGATTTCAAAGACGTCAAAGGGCAGGAGAGCGTCAAAAGAGCCATGGAGATAGCAGCGGCAGGCTCTCACAACATACTCATGATTGGTTCTCCCGGAAGCGGAAAAACAATGCTTGCCAAGAGGCTGCCGAGCATTTTGCCGCCTCTTACGATTGATGAAGCACTCGAAACAACCAAGATACACTCTGTTGCAGGCAAGATGACCTCTTCCCGTTCAATAATATCGGTAAGACCTTTTCGAAATCCTCATCACACAATCAGCGATGTGGCACTTGTTGGAGGTGGAACATATCCCCAACCCGGCGAAATATCTCTTGCACACAACGGAGTTCTTTTCCTCGATGAGCTGCCCGAATTTAAGAGAAGTGTTCTCGAAGTGTTGCGTCAGCCGATGGAAGAGAGAAAAATCACCATTTCGAGAACAAAACAAACCTCTGAATACCCCGCGGGATTTATGCTTGTGGCAGCAATGAATCCCTGTCCTTGCGGATATTACAATCACCCCACACAGCCTTGTACCTGTGCCGCGGGAGCGGTTCATCGTTACTTGAATAAAATCTCCGGACCTTTGCTCGACCGTATCGACATACAGCTTGAAGTCGTTCCCGTACCTTTCAAGGACCTTTCCACAATGAGAGAGGGAGAACCGAGTTCGGTTATACGTCAGAGGGTGATTAAAGCTCGCAAAATTCAGCAGGAACGTTTCAAAGACTTCCCCGATATACATTGCAATGCACAGATGAATAGTCGCATGATGAAGCAATTTTGCAAAATACAACCCTCGGGAATGGAACTTCTTCGCACAATAATGGACAAATTGCAACTTTCGGCGAGAGCATACGACAGAATATTGAAAGTATCTCGCACTATTGCCGACTTGGAAGGCTGTGAACAAATCCAAGATGCACACCTTGCCGAGGCAATCACTTACAGAAGTTTGGATCGAGAGAGCTGGGGCAGATAAAAACTAAGAACAAGGCTGCAACAACTCATCGACAATCTCCCAATATTTGCGACGATTGGTCTCTATGTCGGCATATTCCGAAAGGAATTGTTGGTTGTTTAGTCTCAACTCTTCTTCATTCATTTGCAAAACTTTTTCGATGTAGTCAGCTTTGGCAATCTCTTCATCTGAAACAACAAGGCAATTTTTACCGTTGGCAATCAGCCCTTTGTAAGAAGGCAAATCGGACACTATTGTCAGACATTCGGCACTCATTGCTTCCATCAGGCTGTTCGGAAGTCCGTCGCTGCACGGAATAGAGACATAAATCTTTGATTTTGCGTAGTATTCTTTGTTCTTTTCGGGCGAAAGCCAACCTACAAAGCTGACCTTGCTTTCTATTTTCAGCTCTTTGACAAGGCTCAAAAGCTCTTCTTCTCGTCCGTTTGCTGCAACCACAAGCCTCCAAGAGACATATTCGGGTTTTGAAACAAAGTTTGCAAACGCTCTTATAATGTCATCAATCCTATAAAGCGGAGAGTGCAGACGATTGGAATAGACAATGTTCTCTTTTGTTGCAGGTTTGACAAGCTCAATACCGAGATTTGCCAATACTATGTTTGCATTTTTCGGAGCATATTGTCTCATTTGTTCAATAAGATAAGGACATACCGCATTGAAAGCGTCCGACGACTTCAAGATATACCTTAACATTGCTTTGAAAACAAATCCCCTTTTAGGCATGACAAGAACATCGCTTCCGATTGCAACAGCAAGGGTAGGGATACTTCTTTTTTTTGCAAGAGCAACAATAAATGCGGTAAGGTTAAGCTGATACAATACAATCATGTCGGGTTTCAGCTCTTTCAACAATCGTTTTGTTTTGAAGAAAGCTCCTATAATATGTTTCAAATCGAACTTTATTCCGCTTGTGATCTCAATTCGGTCAAACTTCCCTACAAACAGTTGCTTAAAACGCTTGGTAAGTATGCTGTTTTCGTTGCCTGCAATGAGCAGAGTTTTATTTTTCATGGTTTTCAGATGAGGTTTTATTTCTCTTTGAGAGCATTATACAATATTTCTATCGGGTGAAGGGCAGTTCGGGAGGAGAAATGCTTTATTTGTTCTCTGCAACTTGTTCCCGGAGCTGCAATTATGGTGTCGGCAGCTGCCTTTTCTATCGCAGGAATGAGTACAGAGTTGGCAATAGTCTTGCTCATTTCGTAATGTCTTTTCTCATAACCATAACTTCCTGCCATTCCGCAACAGCCGCTCGGGATTACTTCAACAGAGTAATTTGTGGGAATGCAGAGCATTCGCTCCATAAACTCGGTACCTGTGAGAGCCTTTTGCTGGCAATGACCATGCAACAAGATATGTTGTTTCTTGTCGGTAAAGAGTTCGGGAGTTATCACACCCAAGTCTGCTTGTTTTGCGATAAATTCGTCAAAAAGGAAAACATTTTGGGTCAAAGACGAAATATCTTCTCCCAAAAGGTCGGGATATTCGTCTCTGAAGCTGAGCGTTGTCGAAGGTTCAATTCCCACAAGAGGAGTTTGTTCGCTTATCAGCTCTCTCAATATGCCGACATTTCGTTCTGCAAGCCTTTTTGCCCTCTTTACCATTCCCTTGCTTATTGCCATTCTGCCGCTTTCCTCAATCGGAGCTTGCTTTACCTCAAATCCCAATGCCGAAAACAGCTTTATTGCAGTCTTTGCGATAGAAGTGTCTTGAAATCTTGAAAACTCGTCGATAAAAAGATAAATCGTCCTGCCGTTTGCTTTTGTCGCTTGGTCAAACTGCTTTGAGAAATTGCAAGGATATATTTTCGGTATCTCTCTTTGGGGAGCAAATCCCATGAGGGCTTTCAAAGCCGAAGAAGTGAGAGCGTTTGACACAAACCAATTGTAGATTGAGGGGAACATACTGCCGACTTGCTGAAACTTTGGCAGAGAGTTTATCATCAAAACGCTCAAAGGATAGCCGTGCTTGTCGTAATGGTGTTGCAAGACCTCACTTTTGAGCTTGGTTATGTCCACATTGGAAGGGCATTCCCTCTTGCAAGCCTTACACATCAAACAGTTATCCAACGCATTCTTGACAATATTTTCGCTCAAAGGGTCATCGGCACAAGAAAAAGAGAGCATCTCCCTGATTATGTTGGCTCTTGCCCTCGGAGTATCAAGTTCCGAACCTGTGGCTTTGAAAGTCGGACACATCAACCCTCCTATCGTTTGGCTCTTACGGCAATCGGCAGCTCCGTTGCAACGCTCTGCCGCACACTGCAAGCCCTTCTCCTTTTCAAAAGAGTAATACGTCTTTATTTCGGGAGCATTTGCACCTTGGTAACGCAGGCTTTCGTTCATTGAAGGCGTATTGACAATCTTACCCGAGTTGAAAACATTGTCTTTATCCCAAACCTTTTTTGTTTGACACATCAAACGATAAATCTCTTCTCCGTACATGAGAGGAATCCATTCCCCTCTCAGTCTTCCGTCTCCGTGTTCACCGCTCAGAGAACCTCTGTATCTCTTTACAAGAAGAGCAATTTCTCGGCTGATTTGTCGGAAGAGTTGCACATCTTCCTCTTTTTTTAAGTTGAGAACAGGTCTCAGATGAAGCTCTCCCGTTGCAATGTGAGCATGATAGACACATTTTAGATTGTGTTTCTCCAAAATCTTCTCGAAATCCCTCATGTAATTTGGTAACTTCTCCACTCCAACGGCAGTGTCTTCAATCACCGAAACAGGTTTGTCGTTTCCGGGAATGTTTGTCAAAAGCCCCAAGCCTGCCTTACGCAAAGCCCACACCCTTGCAACCTTGTGACCTTCCACAATACTATATGCGTATGCTTTTTTCTCTCTTTCAAAGTCTGCCTTGCACTCTTGCACCTTTTTGAGCAGCATTTCACGACAGTTGTCTGCAAATTCGACAATCAACACCGCCTTAGGACTGCCCTGAATGAAGAAAGTGTTTTGCTTTTGAGCAGGATTGCGATATGCAGCCTCCACAATATGGTCGTCCATAAGCTCAACAGCCATAGGATTGTGCCTCAAAGCGGTGAGGTTTCCCTCAAAACTATCATACAAGTCGGCAAAATGAACACACAATACAGCTTTCTCTTTCGGAGGAAGAGGCAAAAGGTTGAGTTTCAGCTCGGTTGCAAAAGCCAATGTACCTTCACTTCCGCAAAAGAGCTTGGCAAGATTGGGAGCATCGCCCTCATAGAGAGAATCCAAAGCATAACCATTGTTTCGTCTCGGTACACACTTTTCGGGAAACGCCTGCTCAATTCTTTCTTTCAAACCCATGTCGGAGCGAATGTCTGACACAAAGCGATAAATCTCCCCTTCAAGCCCTTCGATATTAGTTTTTGCCTCAAACTCCTCTTTGCTCAGTTGCTTCAACACCGTCTGTTCTCCGTTTGAAAGCAAAACACGTGCTTCCAAAATATGCTCCCTCACCGAACCATAGACCAGAGAATGCAATCCGCAGGAGTTATTTCCCGCCATTCCTCCCACACAACAACGATTGGCAGTTGACGTTTCGGGGCAGTTGACGTTTCGGGAGCAAAAAACAATCCGAAAGGTTTGAGATAGTTGTTTAGCTCCTCCAATACCACACCCGGCTGAACCCTTACCCATCTTTCTTTGCTGTTCAGTTCCAAAATTTTGTTCATTCGCCTACTCACATCGACAACAATCCCTTTTCCCACAACCTGACCGGCAAGCGAAGTGCCGGCAGCCCGAGGGATAAGAAAGGTTTGGTGCTTTCTGCAAAAGTCAAGCAGAATTTTTATGTCGTTTTCGCAATCCTCACAAGGGAAAAACACAGCCAAGGGTCGCTCTCTGTAAGCTGACGCATCGGTAGAGTACAAAACCAATGTAAGAGCATCAAAGCTCAACTCGCCTGCAAGCCTTTCTTGCAGCCTTTTCAATTCATCTGTTATAGAAACATCGTGTTGCATAACCATTTGCAAAGGTAACAAGAAAAGCCAAACCGACAATCAAAATCCAATCTCCGATTTATTCCGACAAAACGCCTTTTTGCACAACTCTCGGGCTGAAAGTCCAAAATAGATTAGTTCGGGGCAGAGCGTAAGCGTTGCCCAGAGTTGATAATTCATTAAAATATTCGCCCAGAAAGGGCAAAAGCGTTAAATAATTGCTGTTTTCAGAAAAACAAAACGGCGTTTTGGTTTGATGAAAACGCCGCTTTTAATATTCTCTTATTCAATTCCTTTTGTCGAAGTTCGACTTGACTTTATTGAACAACGAACTTTTTGTTCAGCTTGCCTTTCGGAGTGGTTATTGTTATGAAATACGTTCCTTGAGCGTAGTTTGCAAGAGACAGTTGTAGTGTTTTGGAGTTTACTTTTCGCTCTTCGACCAAGCGATTTAGCACATCGAAAACTGCAATGCTCTCAATATCATAATCACAAGCAACGTTCAATACCTCATTTGCAGGATTTGGATAAAGCCTTACCGCCTTTTCCAAAAGCTCAACCGACAAAACGCTGCTCGAAGTCGTGTCTTGCGAAACCGTATCTTGCGAAACGGTATCTTCCAACGCTCTTATCGGACAGATAGCTGCAGGAGCATAAACCATGGTGTCGCAATTTGCTAAAGGAGAACGAATATATGTGGCATGGTGTGGGTATGAAGACCATTCAGCAAACCAATTATTTATGTCAACTGCTCGAACCCAATCTGACATTCTCTCTCCGTTACAATAGGAAACATACAAAGGATATTTCGTTCCGCAACCTGCAGGAGGACAATAGGTTTCATCGTTTGTACCCCCGAAGCCGACTGTAAGGTATGCTTTCATAAAAAGCCATGTAAATGCAGTTTCAAGACCCAAATCATAGAACGGACAAGGGTCGTTATACGATATAGAAACATGATAATCACCATACAATGTAATGGTATCATCAAAAAGGTATTCTACAAACCTAAATCCGTTTGCATATGGTGTAATTCCTCCCGATACAAACGTTTTTGAGTACAATTCATTCGACAGGGTTTCGTCCCAAATCCCTACTGTTACGGTATCGCAATCCATGTGACCAAGCGATGGACTTCCTACAACAAACAATGAAACACCCATTATTTTGAGACTATCTCTTACTTCATATCGTTGAGCAAAGCGTCTGATATTTCCCAAACCTTGATCGCCATTATCAACCGCAACTGTATTAGTATTTACACCGCTTAAACAGAGATTATTCATCAGATTGTCTGCCTCATATCTGTAATTGCTGTCCAATAAGGGCGGAAAAATGTACTGACTGCTGTGAGTGTCTTGATACCATGCCGTATCCAACTGTGCTTTTGCCGTAAAACTTGCAAAAATTATGCTCAAAGCGAGCATTGCTTTGAAAAATGTTTGTCTTTTCATCTCTTTTAGTCTTTCTAAATTTAATAACTTTGTCTGTATTTCCTTGTTTGAGCTTATTTTACCGATGTTCGCAACAAGGAAACCAAGACGAACATCATCGCCTTTCAAAGTTATTCTTACAGAGCAAAAAGATATAATTTGTTTTCATTGCCGAAAAAATAAAATTCTCGCAGCAAAGTTACAAATGTTTTTCGATTTTGCAATAGATTTTCGGCGTTTTTGTTCGGTTAAGCGTGAAATTTGTCGGATAAAACGCCAAGTAGAGGTTTTCAAAGTCTGTTTTGGAGGGACGCTTTTGCACCTTCTATATAAAATTGCTCAGAAAAATAGGCAGTCCTATGACGTCATAGGACTGCCTATTTTGGTTTGGTAAAAATTGAATGGCAAAAGCGTTCGTTTTTTTCTTCGATTTGTACACTCTTTTCCTAACTCCTTGCGGTTGATAATAGGATTATCAAATTTTTTTCTTATTGATAATCGGATTATCAAGCCAAAATTTTTTTGATAATCCTGTGTTTGGCAAAATAAATCGGCGAGTTATTCTGCCAAAACGCCTTTTCACAAAAACAAAACGGCGTTCTGCTCTGTGCAGAACGCCGTTTTATTTGTTGAATGTTTTGTTTTTGAGGATTGTAATCTTTATTTGGATTTCAATCTGTTTACTATTGCAATGAGGTATCCCAAAACAATGAACGCTCCGGGAGCTAAAACGAATACCAATATGCCGTCTGCATCGCCTATGAATTTGTAGCCGAATACTGAACCGCTGCCGAGCATCTCTCTTATCAAACCAAGAATTGTCAATCCGAGTGTGAAGCCTAAGCCCATACCGATTCCGTCAAAGATGGAGTTCAATGGTGTGTTGCGACTTGCGAATGCTTCTGCTCTTCCCAAGATGAGGCAGTTTACAACTATCAATGGTATGAACAAGCCGAGGCTTTCGTACAACGATGGCAGATATGCTTGCATGCAGAGTTGCAAAAGGGTTACGAATGAGGCAATGACGACTATGAATGCGGGTATTCTGACTTTGTCGGGTACTACGTTTTTGAGCAGCGATATGACAAGGTTTGAGCAAATCAACACAAACATTGTACACAATCCCATTCCCATTCCGTTGATTGCCGAGGTGGTTGTTCCGAGTGTGGGACACATTCCGAGCAAAAGGCAGAAGACGGGGTTCTCTTTTACAATTCCGTTGAGTATTATCTTTATCTTGTTCATGGCTTTATTGTTTTGATTGTTCTTGATACTTTTCAAATGCTTTGTATGCCGATTTTATTGAGGCGATGAAGGCTCTCGAGGTGATTGTTGAGGCTGTTATGGCATCTATTTCGCCTCCGTCTTTCGATACTTTGAAACTTTCTTGCGATGGGTTCTTGCCTCTTATGTCTCCTTTGGTTTTGAACCATTCGGAGGCTTTGGCTCCAAGTCCGGGGGTCTCGTTTGTTTCAAGTATGGAGTAGTTTATGATGTTTCCTTGGCTGTCAAGTCCTACCATGGTTTTGATTTTTCCTCCGTATCCGTTGTTGTCGTAGGTCTCTATGGCACAACCGACCAATTTTTCGCCCTCTCGTGCAGGATAGACGATGAAAGCATCGGCAAATCCTTCCAATTTTATTTCCACGGGCTTGTCTAAACTTATGTTTCCTTGAGGCAGAACTTCTTTGATTGCTTTATCTTTTTTGTCTTGTGCCGCTTTGTCGATTGGGTCTTTGGTCAAGGCATAGCCTCCTGCCAAAAGAGCCGACGCACTCAAGGAGATGAGTGTCAGACTGAGCAGCATATTCTTCAATGATGATTCTAATTTTGCCATGGTTTTTGCTATTGTTTTTGGGTTTGTTTAATATCCGAAACGTTTTGGTTTACATACCTTGTTGATTAGAGGTGTGAGGGCGTTCATTATGAGTATTGCAAACGAAACTCCCTCGGGCATTGGTCCGAAACAACGGAAGAGTATGGTAAGAAGTCCGCAGCCTGCTCCAAAGATAAGTTGTCCTTTTTTGCTTACAGGGCTTGTTACCATGTCGGTTGCCATAAATACGGCTCCGAGCATCATGCCTCCTGCCAAAAGATGATAGATAGGATTGACGGTAAGTCCGCACAAGTTCAATATCCAAGCGAAGATACCTGCCGAAGCCAAAAAGGCAACGGGTATGTGCCATGTGATTATCTTTTTGAGCAACAGGTAAATTCCTCCCAAAATTATGGCTATTGCCGCAACTTCTCCGAAACTTCCTCCCGTCGAACCCAAGAACATATCGAGATTGTTCAAGCCTGCTTGGTTGTTTGCTCCTATTTGTGCAAGGGGTGTTGGTCCGCTCAGTGCGTCTGCAATCTTACTTCCGAAGAGTGGTTGCGGTGTGGGCCAGTCTGATTTTGCCACTTCGGTAGGGAAAGACAAGAAAAGGAATACTCGTCCCACCAATGCAGGGTTGAAAGGGTTTTTACCCAAGCCTCCGAAGGTCATTTTGCCTATTCCTATTGCCACCAAAGCTCCTATGATTACCAAATAGAAAGGTATGTCGGAAGGAAGGTTGAACGCAAGCAGCATTCCTGTGATTACTGCCGAGCCGTCTGAGATTGTTTGTTGTCCTTTGATGAGGAATTTTTGTATTATCCACTCGAAGAGAATGCAAGAGGCAACCGAAACCAATGTCAGTGCCAATGCTCTGAATCCGAAGAAATATATGCCTACCAACAATGCAGGAACTAATGCGATAACCACATTCCACATTATTGATTTTGTGGTTTCTCTGCTCTGAACGTGCGGTGAACCCGATACCTTTAATAATCCCATATTAGTTTTCTTTTGTTTGATTGTTCTTAATCTTCAATTTTTACCAAATATTCAAGGAGTTTATCACTCCCATAAATTGTTCTTTGTATGTGTTGTATTCGTCTTGGGGTGATGCTGCCAAGATTATATATACTCTGTCGTAGTTTTGTTTCAGATAACAGAGCATCACAACCTTTCTGTCGTCTATCGAGTAGTGCATTTCAAAGCTCCGTGTGTTCTCTTCCGAGTTTTCTGTCTCTTCCAAATCGGAGATTGTGAAGTCGGGATAGAGCTTTCTCCACACACCTTCGGCAAACGACACATCGACAAACTCTTGCAACGTTCCCTCTTCCCATTGTGCAACGCTGATTTGAAGTTGCTTGTAAATCGTTTCTCCTTTTGCCAAGGGTACATAAAGAGTTGTCGTTCCGCTTTCTAAATTCTCTTCGATTTCCCACCCCGAGGGATAGTCGAAAGAGTATCCGAAAGTGTCATTTTGGTAGTTTGACATTTGCTTTGCTTGTGCCATTGTGGTAAAACAGCACATCAACAACACAATCGGAGAAAACAGACGACTTATCATTGCAAGGGTTACAATATATTATTGTTATTTTTTACTTCTTTCTCTTCGTATTGCTCCTATGTTGCTTTTTGCCACTCTTATCAAGTCGAGCAACGGCTGTCCGGCAGGGCAGGTGAACAAACAGCAACCACATTCGATGCAATCCATTGCACATTCTTTTTCGGCTTCTTCCCAACGATGTTGTTTAGAGAGCAATGAAAGCTGTATTGGTTCTAAGCCCATAGGGCAGGCAGAGACGCATTTGCCGCAACGAAGGCAGTTGGTTTGGGTTTTTCTTTTCGATTCTTTTTCGGTCATTACCAAGATGCTCGAAGTGGTCTTGACGGTGGGAGCGTCAATATTGACAATGGCTTTTCCCATCATAGGTCCTCCGCTGATAATCTTGCCTGTGCTTTCGGGAAGTCCTCCGCAATAGTCAATTATTGACCTTATCGGTGTTCCGACTCTTACCAATAGGTTTTTGTTTTCTTTTACGTCTTTGCCGGTATAGGTAAGTATGTTGTCTATCAGAGGTCTGTTTTTCTGAACTGCATAATAAATTGCCAAGGCTGTACCTACATTGTTTACCACACAGCCAACTTCTATCGGCAGTTTGCCGCTTGGGATTTCTCGTTTGGTCAAAGCATATACCAACTGTTTTTCTGCTCCTTGGGGGTACTTGGTTTTCAAAGGTACAATTTCCGTTCCCTCAAAGTCTTTGGCTGCTTTTTGCATTTGAGCAATCGCTTCGGGTTTGTTGTTCTCTATTCCGACTTTTGCATACTTTACTCCCAAAGCCTTTTTCATTATTTCGATACCTATAAGCACCTCTTCGCTGTGTTCCAACAGCACTCTGTTGTCCGAAGTCAGGTAAGGCTCGCACTCAACTGCGTTTATGATAAGGTATTCCGCCTTTTTGTCGTTCGGAATCATATATTTGACGTGAGTAGGGAAAGCAGCACCTCCGAGACCGACTATCCCTCTGTCCTTTATTCTCTCTATGATTTGTTGAGGCTCCAACTTAATATCTCGCTCTATCGAGTCGGAGGTGTCAATGCCCTCTTCCCATTCGTCTTGCTCCACATCAATATAGAATGCAGGCTTCTTGTATCCGTTAAAGTCGGTTGCCAAATCAATTTTCGTTATAACACCCGTATAAGGAGAGTGTGTATTGGCACAAATAAAAGCATCTGCCTTTGCCAAAAGCTGACCTGTTTTTACCCTTTCTCCTTTTTGTACAACAGGAGTGGAAGGCGCTCCCAAATGTTGGGAAACAAACACCACTGCTTTCTGAGGAAGAGCAAATGTTTCTGTGGAATGATTTCTTGCTATCTTGTTTTCTTCAGGGTGAACGCCACCCAACTTGAATGTATTCATGAACTATATTGTTTTTTAGCTGATAGAACCTTCATTTGTCTCCGATTTTGCCTGCTTTTCAGGGAAATTGACCGCATGGATTGCTCCCGTAGGACATTCTGCCACACATTTCCTGCAAGATTTGCACTTGTTGAAGTCTATGTATGCAAGATTGTTTGTTACCGTTATTGCCTCAAAAGGACAAGCCTTTGCACATTTGCCGCAACCAATGCAGGCAGAAGTACAATTTTTCTTGGCTTCCGCTCCCTTTTCGGTGTTCATGCAGCTCACAAACACTCTTCTGTTGTTCTTTCCCTTCTTTCGGAGTTCGATAATCTTGCGAGGACAAGCCTTGACGCAAGCTCCGCAAGCCACACATTTGTCTTGATTTACTTTTGGCAACCTTGTGGTTTCGTCAATTTCCAAAGCATCAAACTTACAAGCCGAAACGCAATTACCAAATCCCAAACAACCGTTTGCACAGCCTCCTTCACCCGAAAAATTCATGTTTGCAAAGGAACAATCTTTCAAACCGTCATACTCAACCTTGGAAACATTGTTGCATTTTCCTCCATTACATCTGACAACTGCAATCATAGGATCGGATTCTTCGGCTTTAAGTCCCATTACTTCGGCAACTTGTTTCATTACTCCGTCGCCTCCCACAGGGCAAAACTTGCCTTCCAGGCTTTCGCTCTTCACAACAGCTTCTGCCAGTGCCCTGCAACCGGCAAAACCACAACCTCCGCAATTTGCTCCCGGCAATTTGTCGGTTACCAAATCAATACGAGGGTCTTCGTAAACCTTGAATTTTTGAGCAACAAAGTAAAGTATCAGTGCAGCTGCCGCTCCTATCGCTGCCAATGCAACAACTGCATAAACAACCGTGGTTATCATCTCTTTCTATTGGTTTATAAGCATTATTTCGTCCGACAAAGGTACATTTTTTTGCTCAATCGACAAATCTTTTTCGCAAATTTCTTCTTGAGAAATTTCGTTTATTGCGTTCTCAATAAAATTTACAGACAATGCAAGTGCTGATTGTGAGTAATTTGTGTTTATCCAAATAAAACACGATTTGTTAATTTTGACTCGATAAAAAGACTCCTTGTCTTGTTTGAAAGCAATGGTGTATCAAATGACAGAAAGACCCAAAAAATGCTTTTCGACAGCGTTTCATTTGGTCATGTCGCAAAAAATAGATAGTTTTGCACAAATTTTGATACAGAGTAAACACATAAAAAACAGAAAACATTATGGCATTAGAAATTACAGATGCTTCATTCAATGAAGTAATATCGAAGAAAGACACCTTGGTTGTGATAGACTTTTGGGCTACTTGGTGCGGACCTTGTCAAAAGATAGGACCTGTAATTGAGGAATTGGCACAAGAGTACGAAGGAAAAGCAATAATAGGAAAGTGTGATGTTGATGGCAACAGCGATGTTGTTGCTCAGTTTAGAGTAAGAAACGTTCCTACCGTTGTATTTTTGAAAAACGGAGAGCTTCTCGACAAGTTGGTGGGAGCAAATCCCAAGAGTGCTTTCGTAGAAAAGATTGAGAAGTACTTGTAGAAAAGCAACCTTATAATAAAAGGTGAGAAGCAGTAGAGTATTGCAGCTTCTCACTCTTTGTTTTCTTATTTCCCAATGGCAGGAGAGATTGAACAATTTTCACGATACAACTCTCTCGAGTTCAAAACAAGAAAAATTGTAGAGGGATTTATGAGCGGCTTGCACAAAAGTCCGTTTCATGGTTTCTCGGTCGAGTTTGCCGAACACAGATTGTACAATCAAGGAGACTCGACAAAGCATATTGATTGGAAACTTTATGCAAAAAGCGACAAGCTGTTTGTGAAAAAGTACGAAGAAGAAACCAATCTCAGATGTCTTTTGGTTGTGGATACATCGTCTTCAATGTATTTCCCTCTCGGCAAGGCACGCACGTTTGAAAGTCCCGACAAACTAACCTTTTCCCTTTATGCTTCGGGCTGTCTTTGTCATTTGTTTTACAAGCAGAGAGACGCTTTCGGTATAAGTCTTGTAGATGATACAATCAGGCAGCTCACCGACATAAAAACGAGTTTTGCTCACAGACAGAGTATGTTTACGCTTTTGGAACAGCTCCTATCGAAGAAAGCAGAGTACAACCGCCACACAAACATTGCGGAAGCTCTTCACAAGATTGCAGAATGTGTTCACAAGCGGAGCCTCATTATAATATTTACCGACCTTATGAACCTTGTCGATAACACAAACGGCTTCACCAATGCTCTTCAACATCTCCGATACAACAAACACGAAGTTATTTTGTTTCATGTATGCGACAAAGACAAAGAGATAGAATTGAACTTTGACAACTCTCCCCGAAGGTTTATCGACATGGAAACAGGAGAGCAAATCAAAGCCACGCCGCTTCAACTCAAAGAACACTACTCCCAAAAGATGCAAGAGTTGGTAACACAAATAAAAACTCAATGCAACAATCTGCAAACCGACTTCGTTCAAGCAGATATAAACAAAGGATTTGACCAAGTATTGCTGCCCTATCTTTTGAAACGCAGCAGGCTCAAATAAAGAAATAACGAACAATAAGACGCTGTTTCAAGATTTATTCTTACTTTTGCAGGGCGTAGTGTAACTTTTAATAGATTGAGTAAAGAACAAATCATTTCACAAAGATGAGAAAGACAATATTAAGAACATTAGTTATCGGCATGGGTTTTGCACTTCTTGCCGCATCTTGCGGAAGCATAAAGACCATGCAGAAGAAGCACGACACCGTGCGTTATCAGATTTCTCCAAACCCGATGGAGGCTCACGGCGATAAGGTTGTCGTTACAATCAACGGCAATATCCCCGAGAAGTATTTTCAAAAGAATGCAGTGGTTTACTTGCAACCTGTTTTGACATGGGAAACAGGTGAGGTCATTCTTTCGCCAATGAACCTTAAAGGCTCAAAAGTAGAGGGTAACGGCAAGACCATTGACAAGAGCAGCGGAGGCAGATTTGTATATAAAGACACTGTTGCTTATCGTCAGGGAATGGAAAGTGCCAAACTTTACCTCAATCCCATAGCATACAAAGCAAAAGAAGTCAATGAAGCCAATGCAACGTGGAGTGAGGCAATGGAAAACCCCGGAGCAATAAAGCTCGGCAACGTCAAAATTGCCGAAGGTGTCAATTCGACTTCCAATAGAGTGGATATAAGAGGAGATTTGGCAATGGCACCTGCCAACTACAAGGTATCAACAGACCAAATCATGACAACCGACATTTATTTCACCGTAAATATGTCTGATTTGAATTGGAACAACAAGTTGAACAAGAAAATGGACGCCAAAAGAGGCTATGAAAGCATGAAAAGCTACATAGTGAACAACCAAGTTCCACGTCAAATTTTCGTAAACGCATGGGCTTCACCCGAAGGAGAAGAGACTTTCAACATAGGATTGTCCAAAAAGAGAGCCGAAACCACCGTCAATTTGGTAGAAAGAATGCTCACCGAAGCCCTTACCGAAAGAGCCAAAGCCGAAAACATAAAGAAGAATGACATCAAACGCTATGTCGAACAAGCAAAACAAGACGTTGTGATAACTTCAAGTGCCAAGGGAGAAGACTGGGAAAACTTCATACGCTTGGTTGAAGGTTCATCGCTAAAAGAGAAGAACACCGTAATCAACGTTGTAAAATCACAACCCGACAAGATAAGAAGAGAACAAGAAATCCGAAATATGTCGGTAGTGTTCAGCCAAATAGAAGAAGAAATCCTACCTACATTGAGACGAGGCGAAATAGCATTCAACTTTTCGGGCGTTCAAAAGACAGAACAAGAAATAGCAAAAATGGCAATGTCTGATCCCGACAAGCTCACATACGACGAACTTATGTACGCAGCAACACTTACTCACAACTATGCAAGCAAGTTGCAAATCTATACGGCGGCAACCGAACGTTTCGCTTCGGAATGGGGCGGTTGGAACAATGCAGGAGCTGTTGCATTGTACCTCAATCAGCTTGACGATGCAAAAAGATTTTTGGAAACGGCCGACAAGCTCTCTCCAAACAACGGAGAAATCCTCTCAAACCTTGCTTTGCTCAGCCTTGCACTCAAAGACACCGAAGCAGCCGACAACTACATACAACAATCTATTGCAGCCGGCAACGAACAAGCACAAATGAATGAAGCAATCGTTTTGATAAAACAAGGAAAGTACGAAGAAGCAGCCGAAAAACTCGACGGCAGAAAGTGTACCTACAACCTTGCACTCATACAGTTGCTCACCGGCAATACCGGAAACGCAATCCGTACTTTGGATTGCTGTATGGACCAAACGGCAGAGGTATATTATTTGAGAGCTGTTTGTTATGCACGATTGGACGACGTTCCCGGACTTACCAAGAACCTCAAAGAAGCCTGCAAACAAGAACCTTCTTATAAATATCAGGCAAAGAACGACTTGGAGTTCAAGCGTTACCAATCTTTGATAGAATTTCAGAATATAGTGAATAATTAAACTCTATATTTGATATTAGAATTCACCGAAAAAGTCGGAGGATTATCCTTCGGCTTTTTCTTTTTAATATAGGATTGCTTACCCTGCGTGCCGCTTCGCTTTACGTGAGGGCTGTGTGCAAGTTGCCCCTGCCTGCAAGGGCAACAGCGTTAAATATAACCTCGATTTATATACTACTTTCGCACTTTTGCGGTTGGTAATGGTATTACCAAAATTTTTTTCGGCTTGGTAATGGTATTACCAAAATTTTTTTCGGCTTGGTAATGGTATTACCACGCCAAGGTAATCCTATTACCATGAGGCTGGTAATCCTATTACCAACAAGAAATTTTTTTGGTAATCCTGCTTCGCAAACCAAAACGGCGATTTTTGGGGAGTAAAATGAAGATTTTTGAAAATCAATTATTTACAAAGGTGGTTTTTTGCTTGAAAATACTTTACAAAGTCGGCATTTGTGGCGGAATAGTTAGGCGTTCGGGCAAAATAAATCGCCGTTTCAGCTTGATGAAACGGCGAGTTGTTTCAGCGAAAGGGCGTTTTGTCTTGCAAAAATCGGCAGGTTGAACAATCCGGGTTTGTTATTTGTTCATTTGCAGACCGTCTTTGTCAAAGGTAAAGAAGATGTCTCTTCCCGAAAGGATTTCTTCTTGTTCCTGCATGGGGAAAAGGACTATCAGAGGGGTCTCGAACGAGAGTATGTAGCGGTTTGAGACTTTTACGATTGACAAATGTGGGAGAATGCTGTTGTAGTTCATTCTTCCGCTTTTGTCTTTGGTGTAGGCTGCAACGGGAAGTAGTCCGCAGTCTTTCACATTGCGGTTTTCAAAAAGATATAGCGAACAGCCAACACACAGATTGTCGGTTGTTCGGCTTACAAGTACGAAGGCTTTTTTGTCTTTGTGGTTTGCGAATATCTCATAATCCAAATGTTCATCTTGGTTTTCTGCCTTGCAAATCAGGTTTCCTATCGAGAGTTGTTGCACTCCGTTTTGTTTGCAAGGGGCGATGTGAAGGCTGTCTTTGCTTCCTATTTTGCAGCAAAAGGGGCTTTGTTTGCTCTCTTTGTTCAGTTCTATTTTGCCGAAAGAGTATTGTGCATAGGAAAACAAGGGCAATATCACCGCAAGAAAAAACAATATCTTTTTCATCTTATTCTCTCGATTTTAGTTTTGTGCCGTCTGTGTCGTAGATTTCTATGCCTGAGGGTGAACCGTCTGAGAGATAGTATTCCCATTTGCCCACCTTTATACCTTTATTATATTGTCCGCTCACAAGCAATCCTCCCTCTTCGGTATAAACTCGGTAAATGCTGTCTTGTATTCCGTCTCTGTAATAGTAGTAGGAGTTCATTTTGCCGTTTTCAAACCATGCAATCGTTTCTCCGTTTGGTATGTTGCCTTTCATTTGTGAGGTTACGCATACTCGGAACGACTCAAAAAAGCGGTACAACAGTTCTTTGTCGTCTTGTTTTATCCTTATGTCGCACAAACCTCCGTCTTGTGCAAAGTGGAGTTCGGCAATTTTGTCCGATTTGCTCACAAGTTGTTTGCCCTCATGGTCATATACTTCCCAGTTTTTGCCTTGTTGATTGTCGGTAAAGTCGGCTTTAGCAAATAGTTTGCCGCTCTCGAAGTAAAATTTCCACACTCCGGTGCGTTTGCCCTCGGATATTTTGCCGCTCATTCGTTCTTTGCCGTTTTCATACAAGCGTTTTTCGCCCACTTGTTGCAAACTTCCGTCTTTCTTTTTGAGAATTTGGATTACTTTTGCTTTGCCGTTGTCATATTTTTCGACCACTTTGTCTTGAGTACAACTGCAAACAATCAAAGTCAGAGCCGCAACGGCAAGTGTCAATCTCAGCATAGTCGTTTTATTCATCGCAGATAGAATTTTTATTTGGTTGTTTTTCGATGGCAAAGATACTCATTTGTCGTGATTTACTGCACGAAAATCTCAATTTATTCTGCCGGTCGGGTGAAGCAAACACTCTTTGTGCAAAAAAAAATCATGCTTTTTATTTGGTGTTTGAGCAGAATGTTATATCTTTGCACTCGTTATAAACCCTAAAAAATAGAAGCAATGGCTTACAAAATTTCAGAAGATTGTGCTGCATGCGGCACTTGTATTGATGAATGTCCTGTTGGGGCAATTTCAGAAGGTGATATCTACAAGATAGACCCTGCAAAATGCGTTGAGTGCGGAACTTGTGCCGACGTTTGCCCTATGGAAGCTATTCACCCTGAGGAATAGTTCCTATAATAGACAAAGAAACCAAAGCCCTGTGTAGCAAACATGGGGCTTTTTTTTGATTAAATATGTGTCAAAATTATGGAATACAAAGAATTAGGAAAGGCAATCAAGCAAAAAACAGACCTTCTTGACAGAGTTCTTTCAAATACAAAAGAAACATTTGCCTTGTTCAGGGACACTGCAAAAGAGATAATTGACGCTCTGAAAGCCGAATATCCGAATTATTTTTTCTTTAACGACAAGTCGGAAGCAGAATTTGAGATACGTTTCGGAGCAGACATTCTTCTTTTTTCAATGCACACCAATGTATTTGAGTTTTCGAGAATGCACGAAGTGATGAAACTTCCTTACATAAAGGAAGATAAGGAGCGTTCATTCAGCGGAATGATAAACATTTACAACTTTTTGACCGATTCTTTCGACTACAATAGAGACTATGATATAGGATACCTTATCGGAAGAGTGTTTATCAACAAAGAAAAGCACTACTTTATCGAAGGAAAACGAGAAGTCGGATTGCTTTATTCAAGTTTCAATACCTCGGTTGTCGATAAACAATCAATAACAAGCATAATCGTTTCGGCAATGGAATATGCCAACAATTTTGATTTGCTCACACCGCCTTTCGATCAGGTAAAAGAGATAACTGTTGGTGAAATTAAGCAAAAAACAGCCTCAAAACGCTTTATTACTGCGAAAAGATTAGGCTTTGAATTTCAGCAAGATAAGGAGTAAAATAGCCTCAAAACGGTATTTTTTTTCAATTTTACTTGGGCAGAACAAATTTTTGTTGTAATTTTGCACCATCAAAAACGGCGGAAAGTTGCAAACGCCCCGTTCGTCTAGCTGGCCTAGGACGCAAGATTTTCATTCTTGAAATCAGGGGTTCGAATCCCCTACGGGGTACTAAAAAATAAGAGTATAGAAATGGCAAATCATAAGAGTTCAATAAAGAGAATTCGTTCCAACGAAAAGAAAAGAATCGCAAATCGCTACTATGCGAAGACAATGCGTAACGCTTTGAGAGATTTTAGAGCAACAGAAGATATGAAAGAAGCAAGTGAAAGATTGCCTAAGTTGATTTCTCAAATAGACAGATTGGCAAAACGTTCGGTTATTCACAAGAACAAGGCTGCCAATTTGAAGTCGAAGTGCATGAGAAAAGTAGCAAAAATGCAATAGGTTGTCGAAAAACAAATACGTTTTTTCATAATATCGAATGGAGGCTCCCGCTTGTCGGGGGCTTTTTTTGTAACAAACTGACAAAAGCTATGTTGATAGATACTCATTCGCACATTTACGAAAAAGATTTTGAGCAAGATATTGTTCAGGTTATGGAAAGAGCGTCTGCAAATGGAGTGAAAAAAATCCTGCTCCCCAATGTGGATTGTTCGACTGTCGAACCTTTGTTGCTTTTGTGCGATAAATTTGAGGGACTTTACCCGATGATGGGGTTGCATCCGACAAGTGTAAACGCAAATTGGGAAGAAGACTTGGGTAATATCAGGAAGGTTTTGTTTGAAAACCCTTCTCGGTTTTGTGCAGTGGGCGAAGTCGGTCTCGATTTGTATTGGGACAAGACGTTTGTTGAGGAACAAATCGAGGCGTTACGCCAACAGATGATGTGGAGTTTTGAACTCTCTCTTCCGATTAGCATTCACATTCGCAAGGCTTTTGATGAATTGTTCGCAGTGTTGAAGTCTATTAACCGCAAGACTTATAATGGGGTGTTGCATTGCTTTGGTGGAGATGTCAATCAGGCAAAACGTTTGATTGAGATGGGTTTCAAAATAGGGATAGGAGGGGTTTTGACTTTCAAAAATGCTCATCTTGCGGAGCTTGTCGCACAAATAGACATAGATGACATCGTTTTGGAAACCGATTCTCCCTATCTTGCTCCCGTGCCTTTCAGAGGGAAGCGAAACGAAAGCTCTTATGTCCTCAATATTGCCGAAAAACTCTCCGAAATAAAGAACATTTCTCTCGAAGAGGTGGCGGAAAGAACCACCGAAACCGCAACTCAATTATTCAACCTCTGACACTTGCTGCGGCAAGGGCTGAAAACAAGTTTTTTTCTTGCTATCAGATTGCAGAAAATCAAAGGGTTTAGGAATGATTTATCCTATTTTTGCAGCCCGAAACCTTGAAATATTCTCCGAAGAAGGCGTAAAAAGCAGCTAACAAGAAGCAAGCAGAAAACAAAACGGCGTTTTGCCGAAACAAAACGCCGAAAAAAATAATCAATATGATAAACAACAAAGTTTCTTGTTCTATTCTTCGTCTTTGGTTTGTTCTTCGTATGCTTTCAAGAGCTTTGATTGAACATCTGAAGGAACTGCTTCATATTCGGAGAACTGCATTGCAAAAACTGCTCTGCCCGAAGTGATAGACGAAAGGGCTGTCGAGTAGCGGTAAGTTTCGGCAAGCGGTATCTTTGCTTTGATTATGGTGTTCATTCCCTCAGAATCCATTCCCATAACGACTGCACGACGGCTTTGAAGGTCGGTCATGACGCCTCCCATAAGCTCTGACGGTACTGTAATCTCAATATCGTATATAGGTTCGAGGATTTTTGGTCCTGCATTCTTGAATGCTTCTTTGAAAGCGTTACGTCCCGCAAGTTTGAAAGCCATTTCGTTACTATCAACAGGGTGCATCTTTCCGTCAAACACGTTTACGACTATGTCTCTTGCGTAAGAGCCTGTCAAAGGTCCTTCTTCCATTTTTTCCATTATACCTTTTAGTATTGCAGGCATAAATCTTGCGTCAATAGCCCCGCCAACTATACAGGTGTTGAACACTAATTTTCCGCCCCAAGCCAATTCTACTGTCTCGGTGTTTCGTATCGGATATTTCTTTTGTTGTTCCATGCCTTCATAATAAGGCTCTATCATCATATATACCTCTCCGAACTGACCTGCACCGCCTGATTGTTTCTTATGACGATAAGATGCTTCGGCACTTTTGGTGATTGTTTCTCTGTAAGGTATCTTCGGAGCGAAAAATTCAACGGGTATTTTGTAAACATTGTCCAAATACCATTTCAAAGTGTTGATATGGTATTCGCCCATTGCCCTTACTATCGTCTGTTTCAACTCTCTTGCAATCTCAACTTTCATTGAGCAGTCGTTCGATGTGTATTCGTTCAATGCGGCTCCGAGTTTTTCTTCGTCGGAAGAGTCGATTGCTCTGACGGCTGTCGAATATACAGGTTCGGGGAACTTGATTTCGTTGAGTTTGTCTCCGAGATTTTTGGTTGAAGTGAGGGTGTCGTTTGTCGAAACGCTCTTCAACTTGATTGTTGAGACAATATCTCCTGCCGATGCTTTTTCTATCTTTGTTCTTGTCTTGCCTGAGTTTACGAATATTTGGGCAATTCTTTCTTTTGCTTCGTTTGTGGAGTTTACAATGTCCATTCCTTCGGTCAGTTCGCCGCTCATGACTTTCATGTAGGTAATATCTCCCACGTGTGTTTCGTTTGCGGTCTTGAAAACGAAGAGGGTTGTTGGCGAGGCTTCATCGTATGTTATTTTTTCGCCTGAAACGAGCGTTTTTGTGTGAAGTGCGTCTGTTGGTGAAGGGACATTGAAGGTTATGAACTCCAACAATCTTCCCACACCTATGTTTTCTTTTGCCGAAACGCACAATATAGGGAACACGTTGCGAGATGCTATCGAGAGTTTCAAGCCTCGACGTACTTCATCGATTGCCAAGTCTCCATTGTCGAAGTATTTTTCCATCAAATCGTCGGAGCCTGCCGCTGCATTCTCGACCAATGCAAGGCGAAGTTGCTCTGCCTTTTCTTTCTCTTCTGCCGGAATGTCCAAAATCTCGGGTTTGCCTCCCCCTGCGGGATATTTGTACATCTTTTGCATAATCAAGTCGATGAAACAATTAAATCCCGGTCCCTGATTGACAGGATATTGAACTATTGTTATCTTTTCGCCGAAAAACTCTTTCAATTCTCTTACTTGTTCGTCAAAGTTGGATTTTTCGTGGTCGAGTTGGTTCATTGCAAACATAAGAGGAATTGCCAATCTGCCGGTGTGTCTGAACGCAATCTCTGTTCCGACTTCCACACCTATCTGTGAATTTATCACAACAACAGCTGTTTCAACTGCATGTAGGGCTGCGACCAACTCTCCTTGGTAATCGGAATATCCGGGTACGTCAATTATGTTTATCTTCTTGTTATTGTACTCCGAATACAAAAGACTTGAAAAAACAGAACCTTTTCTCTCTGTTTCAATCTCTCGATAGTCTGATATGGTGTTGGATTCTTCAACCGTACCTCTGCGATTGATTACTTTTCCTTCGAAAGACATGGCTTCTGCCAAGGTAGTCTTTCCTGACTTTGCTCCTCCCATGAGGGCAATGTTCTTGATTTCTGAACTGTGATAAATTTTCATACTCCCGTTTGGTTTTGAAAGTTAGTAAAAGTGTTTACTTCATAGGGACAAAGGTAACTATTTTTTTTATGCAAGCAAAGTTTTTATCAAGAATTTTCCGATTTTTTTTGTCAATATATCGAACAATCCAAGCCGAAAGGGGGTTTATTTGTAATATATTTGCTTGAAAATCAGACAAACGACTTATTCGCAACAGATACCTGCCAAAAGGATTGCTCCAGAGGCTATTTCTCTTACAAAGAAAAGGAAAGGGGTGTCGAAAGTTGCCGTTTCGCCTTTCTCGGAGTTCAAAATTTTGTCTTCTAACGACTTCCCCAACGATTGCAATACGGCTTCGGTGGGCTTGAAAAGCGAGAATTGACAGTCTGTCATTAC
Source organism: Bacteroidales bacterium (assembly GCA_004551865.1). Classification (GTDB taxonomy): domain Bacteria; phylum Bacteroidota; class Bacteroidia; order Bacteroidales; family P3; genus Onthomorpha. Next base: position 44,949 of record SFPR01000002.1, on the reverse strand, counting down.
TTCACGAGAGTGAAAGAGGGTGTCGGCGGTCTGTATTTCGGGTAGCAGAAGCCTCTGTTTTGAAACAAATCTCTCAAAGTCGGGAAATCTCACGCTTAGTTTTCTTTCTTCCAAGTGTTTTACAACTTCCACATATTGCTTTTCGGAAAATGTTGCCACATATTCTCTTATCCTGTTTCCCGCAGGTCTAACCAGCAAAAGAGAACAGCTTCCGTTTCCGATGGGAATGTCTGTTGCAAATTCGTTTTCCGATTCAAAGGTTTTGAAACTTCCGCTCAGGTTAAAAAACTCGCAAAGGCGTTCATTTCCATTGCAAGGCGAAAAAGTATGTCGGCTTGTTTTTGCGGCATCTTCCCTCAATAAACCCATGCGTGCCGATTGGCAAATGACAAAACCTCCTTTGTCCGAACTGTCAAGCGAAGAACTCATGGCAAAAGAAGAATCCATTTCGCTCAAACGTTGCTTTATCGAATTAAAATTTGCTCTTATTGTTTCAAAAGAAGTATCCTCCAAATTGCAAAAGGCAAATAGAGCTTCAACATAGGCTCTTTCGTACTCACAAGCGTGCAATTCTTCTGTCAGAAGCAGAGGCGAAAAGACGATATTGGAAAATGTGCTGTCGTTTTGGCACACTTTGCCGAGCAAATCGAAAGTCCAGCCGTTGGAAAGCCTGAGCAAGGCAAGTTCTTGTGCAGAAAAAGTCTCGCAAGAAGCCTCCGCAACACTCGGAGCCGAAATTGACACTCCGTAATGCTCCTGCTTTGGAGACTTTGTGCAGCAAACAAACAACACAAGTACCGCAACAATCCATATTCTTTCAGAACTACACCTTGTTTTCATCTTTTTGACAACATATCTTGTGCAACCGACCACCATAATGTCAAACGAAAATTTATCGCAAAAAGTATCAAAACCACCCATATTCAAGTTTCTATATATGGTAAGAGAGTTTTGGAACGCTGCTTTGCGACTTTGCTTTTCCGCAGAGGCATTTTTCGGCAGACTACAAACTTTTGATTGTGAAAAAACAGAAGGAAGCAAGGCTTCTTTCCGGCAATAATTAAAACACATTAAGGTTTTAGATGCAAAAGAATTAACATTTGGCAGATTTTAAGCTCGAAATAAGGCGATTTTTTCGCCTTTCCTTACTCTGTCTGCAAGAATTGCCCAAATAAAACGCCGACAAAATGCTCTTTTGTGGCGTTTCGAGCCGACAAAACGCCGATTTGCAAAAATAAAACGGCGTTTTGTCGTTTTGAAACGCCGTTTTGTTCCTTTCAAAACGCCGACTTTTTTGAAAAATAGCGGCGGTTTTTCCCAAAAAAGTGGCGATTTTTTGTGAAAAGGCGGCGATTTCTTTCAATCAAACTCCTACATTTGCTCAAAAACTCCACGATTTTGCTCAAAATACATCAAAACTCCGATGAATTTCACAGCTTAACACTTTGTCCAATCCCCAATTTAGCATAACAACACTTTAATTTTATAATCCTGTTCCCGAAAACAATAACCCCAAATGTTGATTTTATGGCATTAAACCTGCAAAAAAGTCTGTTGTATGCAGAAAGAAATTCTTTGCGTAGGCGGAAGAAAAGTTGTACCTTTGCAATCGGATTATACAATATATAATATAGCAACGATGGAAAGAAGAGTAAGAGTGAGATTTGCTCCAAGTCCGACAGGTCCTTTGCACATTGGGGGCGTCAGGACGGCTTTGTACAATTATCTTTTTGCCAAAAAGCACGGCGGAGATTTTATTTTGAGAATTGAAGATACCGATCGTACTCGCTTTGTTGAGGGTGCGGAAGATTATATCATAGAGTCTTTCAAGTGGCTCGGCTTGTCGTTTGATGAAGGTCAGGGAATAGGGGGCGATTTTGGTCCCTACAAGCAGTCGGAGCGTAAACCAATCTACAAACAGTATGCCTTGGAGCTTGTGGAAAAGGGTTGGGCATACTATGCTTTCGATACACCCGAAGAACTTGACGCAAAACGAAAGCAAGCCGAAGCAGAGAAGAAGACCTTTCAATATGATTGTACCACAAGAGAGGGTTTGCGAAACTCTCTTTCGCTCTCTGAGCAGGAGGTTGAGCGTTTGCTCTCTTCGCAAGAGCCTTATGTGATACGCTTTCGTTTTCCCAAAGATGAATTGATTGAGTTTGACGACCTGATAAGGGGACATGTCAAGATGAACTCTTCTCTTTTGGACGACAAGGTGCTGTATAAGTCGGACGGAATGCCTACTTATCACCTTGCAAACATTGTTGATGACCACTTGATGCAAATATCTCATGTGATAAGAGGCGAAGAGTGGCTGCCTTCCTGCCCTTTGCACGTGATGCTTTACCGAGCTTTTGGCTGGGAAGCAACAATGCCCGAGTTTGCACACCTTCCTCTTCTTTTGAAACCCGAAGGCAGCGGAAAACTTTCAAAAAGAGACGGAGACAGACTTGGTTTCCCTGTTTTCCCTCTTCAATGGAAAGACCCAAAAACGGGAGAAATTTCGTCTGGATACAGAGAAAGCGGCTATTTGCCGCAGGCTGTGGTGAATATGTTGGCACTTTTGGGTTGGAACTCGGGAACAGAACAAGAAATATTCACCTTGGAAGAGCTTGTAAGTGCGTTCTCAATCGAGAGAATAAGCAAACATGGTGCAAGATTTGACCTCGAAAAAGCCAAATGGTTCAATCACCAATATCTTCAGACGGTCGATAATCACACTTTGGCAGAGCAGTTTTTGTCAGACTTGAAACAAAGAGGAATAGACAGCACTATCGACTATGCCGAAAGGGTTGTGGGATTGATAAAAGAGAGATGTTCGTTTGCAAAAGAGCTGTGGGACAACGGCGATTACTTCTTTGTTGCACCAAAAGACTATGCCGAGAAAGCCTTGAAGAAGCGTTGGAAAGAGGGAACGGGAGAAAGATTGACCGCAATAGTCGCTTGTCTTGAAGAAATTGAAGACAATAAAGATTGGGCAGAGAAGGCGGAAGAGTTTCTCATGAATTACATCAAGGAAAACGAACTCAACATGGGTCAGATTATGAATTCGATTCGTCTTGCCATTGTTGGAGACACCCGAGGCTGCGGAATGCTTGATGTGTTTGCCGTTTTGGGAAAGCAGGAGGCTTTGAGAAGAATAAGAGTTGCGATAGAGAAAATCAATTTGTAGGTTTTGATGAAAGCGATAGAGAGAGTTTGCATTGTGGGCAGGGGAAACGTGGCATGGCATTACGAGAAACTTTTTACTCAAAAGGGCTTTTCGTGTTGTGTGGTCTCGCCTCGTGAGACTCTTGCTCCGATTTGCTTTGAGGCAGACTTGGTAATCATTGCCGTAAAAGACGAGGCAATAGCCGAAGTGGCTCAAAAGCTCAAAGGAATGAAAGGTTTGCTTGTTCACACCTCGGGATTTGTTTCCACAGACTGCCTGCAAAGTGCCGAAAGCGGAGCTTACGGAAGTCTCTATCCGCTTCAAACCTTGAAAAAAGGAAAAGAAACTGACTACAACACACTTCCTCTTTGTACTTACGGCAACAATGAAAAGGTGAGAAAGCAACTCGGAGAGCTTGCCTTGCAGCTTTCAAACCTACATTACGAACTTTCGGACGAGCAACGCAAAACTCTGCACCTTGCAGCCGTGTTTTGCAACAACTTTCCCAACCATTTGTTCGGAATAGCAAGGGAATTATTGCAAAAAGACGACATTCCTTTTTCGATTTTGTTCCCTTTGTTGGACGCAACTTTGGAAAGAGCAAAGCAATTTGACCCTTTCAGCATTCAAACCGGTCCTGCATTCCGCAAAGAGCATGAGATAATGCGTCAGCACAAGGAAAGACTTTCGCAAGACGAAAGAGAGATTTACGAAATCTTGAGTGAAAAGATAATAAAGAAGCATACTGAAAACATATAATTGGTTGGCATGAAAAGAATAGTTGTTCTTACCGGTGCGGGAATAAGTGCCGAAAGTGGCATAAAGACTTTCAGAGACTCTGACGGCTTGTGGGAGAATTATCGAGTTGAAGATGTGGCAACTTACGATGCGTGGTTGAGAAATCCCGACTTGGTAAGAGAGTTCTACAATCAAAGAAGAAAAGAGATTTTGGAAACTTCGCCAAACGAAGCTCACAAACAACTTGTAAGGCTTGAAGAGAATTTCAGGGTCGATGTGGTAACTCAGAATATTGACGATTTGCATGAGAGAGCAGGAAGCAGCAATGTGCTTCACCTTCATGGCGAGGCAAGAAAACTTGTCAGCCAAACCAATCCCGAAGAGGTCGTAACCCTTTCGGGTTGGGAGCAGACAAAAGACATGATTGACAGTTTCGGAAAGCCTTTAAGACCTTTCATAGTGTGGTTTGGAGAAGCTGTTCCCAACATTGTTCCTGCTGCCGAGCTGTGTCAGAGAGCCGATATAATGATTGTTGTAGGCACAAGTCTCAATGTGTATCCTGCGGCAGGTTTGTTGGGTTATGCAAAGAGCGATTGCGACAAATATCTTGTAGATCCGAAAGAACCAAATGCAAGTCTCAAAGGAATACACTTTGTGAAGAAGAAAGCAACCGAGGGAGTGAAAGAAGTGGTTGATTTGATAATAGAGAAATACGCCTGATAGCAAAAGATGAAGAAAGTATATATTGAAACATACGGCTGTCAAATGAATGCAGCCGACAGCGAGGTCGTAGGAGCAATAGTAAAAAAAGAAGGATATGAGCTTACCGACGATGTGTATGAAGCAGACATTATTTTTGTGAACACTTGTTCGATAAGAGAGAACGCAGAGCAGAGAGTGAAGAAACGTCTTGTCGAGTTTGACTCTCTGAGAAAGAAAAAACCATGGCTGAAAGTCGGAGTACTCGGTTGTATGGCAGAAAGACTGCAAACCCTTCTTGTTGAAGAGTGTAAGGTTAATCTTGTTGTCGGTCCCGATTCTTACAGAGATATTCCTTCTCTTCTTTTGCAAGCGGACAATCAGCCCGGCATTTCGGTAGAACTTTCAACCGACGAGACTTATTCGGACATCAATCCCGTAAAACTGCATTCCAACGGAGTAACTGCCTTTATCTCAATCATGAGAGGCTGTGAGAATTTTTGTTCTTACTGTGTTGTGCCATACACTCGCGGACGCGAAAGAAGCAGAGACCCAAAGACGATAGTCGATGAGGCAAAGGATTTGTTCGGCAGGGGTTTCAGAGAAGTAACTCTTTTGGGGCAGAATGTCAATTCTTATATTTGGAACAAAGGTCGTGAAGATGAAGTCGATTTTGCCTGCCTCATGGAAATGGTTGCTCAGATTGACCCTTTGCTCAGAGTAAGATTTTCGACATCTCACCCGAAAGATATGTCTCAAAAGCTGCTTGACACAATCGCAAAGTACGATAATATATGCAAATTCATACATCTTCCGCTTCAATCGGGCAGCAGTCGTATGTTAAAGCTGATGAATCGCAAATATACAAGGGAAGATTATATGCAAAAGATTGATGCGATAAGGAAAACTATTCCCGATTGCGGACTATCTACCGACATTATTGCAGGATTTTGCACCGAGACTTTGGAAGATCATGAGGATACTTTGTCGATGATGCGTTATGCCAAGTATGATTCGGCTTTTATGTTCAACTATTCGCAGCGTTCCAACACCCTTGCGGCAAAAAAATATGAGGACGACATACCTTACCAAGAGAAAACAAGACGTTTGGAACAGATAATCGACCTTCAAAGAGAGCTGTCTTTGGAAAGCAACAAACAAGACGTGGGAAAGGTGTTTGAGGTGCTTGTTGAGGGAGAATCAAAAAGGAAATCGAGCCAGCTTTTCGGCAGAAACTCTCAAAACAAAGTCATTATCTTTGACCGAAAAGACTTTCGACAGGGCGATTATGTGAAGGTGAGAGTTACAGAGTGTACTTCTGCAACCCTTTTTGGCGAAACAATATAGTTCAACAAAGATTTTCTGAGGAGTACTTTGGTGAAATACTCCTTTTTTACCACAAAGCGTTGCGGTAGTTTGGCAAATAGAAGTCAAAAGTACTGCAACGCTTGTGGTTTTGTCTTGAATACTTAATCTCTCAAAGCTGATTGCTTTTTTCTTTGAGGCGTTTTTCGTTTTCGATTTGCTGTCTCGACTTGCTTTGAGTTACCACATACACTCCCAAAAAGACCAATCCTGCCGCCAAAGCCTTGTGCCAGCCGAAAGTATCCATACCCATAAAGACTGCAACAAGCGTTGTAACAATCGGTTGCAAGTAGTTGTACATCGAAAGCGTGGTAGGACGAAGACGAACTTGTCCGACAGGGATAAGAAGATAGGTTACGAATGTGGCAGCAAGCACAATGTAGGCAAGTTTGAGCCATATTTCGGCAGGCAGACTTGCAAAAGGTACTTCGGAAAGAGGCTTATAGCAAATCGGAAGCACCATAATCGTGCCGAAAAGGAACATCCACTTCATAAGAGTGAGAGGGTGATTGCGAGAAATGAGCTTTTTGAAAAGCGTAAGGTAAAGGGCGTAAGCTATGCAGCTTGTCAGACAAAACAAATTGCCGACCCATGAACGCTCTGCCGACGAATTGTTTGCCGAAGTGAGTATGAGAAGCACTGCTCCCGCACAACCGATAAACACACCAAGTACTTTGAGAGCGGTAATCGGTTCTTTGAGGAACAAAGCCGCCGCAATCATGGTCAAAACAGGCGTGAGGGTAACCACAATCGAAGCATCAACAGGCGAAGTCGAAGAAAGCCCGACAACAAAGCTCATCTGATTGAGAGCAATTCCGAGAAAAGCCGCCACAATCATTATAAGAATATCTTTTTTGCCGGCTTTGGGAACTTTTAGCAAAGCAGCCGCAATCCAAAAGACCGAAGCAGCCCCTGCAAACCTCAAAAACGTAAGAGCCAAAGGCGAAATCATAAACTCAGAACCGAGAACCGATTTTGTGATAGGCGTATTGAAACCAAAAATAAGATTGACAGCAATGATTGCAATGTGTCCCCAATAAGATTGTTTCATAAAAACCAATTTTTTCAGACTGCAAAATTAGCGAAAATTCACGATTATGTTTTCGCAAAACATTGATTGAATTTTCCAAAACAGCCATATATCGCAGCATTGTGGTGTATTGCCGAAAACATTCCAAGTTTGAAGACCGTAAAAAAAGGATTTTCAACTTACTTCAAGGCGTGGTAATACCATTATCACGGCGTGATAATCTGATTATCTTCCCATGATAATACCATTATCACGCCTTGATAATCCGATTATCAACAAGAAAAAATTTTTGGTAATCGGGAAAATGTTGCCTAAAACTTGGTTTTGTCGCAACAAATCGGTGTTTCTTTTTGCCGATTGCAAGCAAGTTTTGAGTAAATTTGCAACTTGAATGATATTCAAACAAGGAAAGTATATGCGGAAAATTGTTTTGATTTTGATATTTACTTTGTTTGCTTTCGAGAGTCTTCTTGCCGTGCCTGCAAAGCAAACACCGATAACGATAACTCAGCCCGACGGAAGAGTGCTTACCTATATATTGAAGGGCGATGAGGTGGTTTCGTGGTGCGAAAGTTCCGATGGTTATACGCTTTTGGCAAACAGCGAAGGTGTTTTGTGCTATGCGATGCTCGACAAGGACAAAAACCTTGTGTCTTCGGGCGTTGTGGCTTGCAACAGAGAAGAAAGAAATGTGAAAGACCTGCTGTTTCTCAAATCAATCGACAAAAAACTATTCTATTCCGACAAACAAATGGAGAAATTTGCCAAGATAAGACAATCGATGTTCGGTTCTGCCGAATGAGTTCTGATGGTTTTGATTTTTTTTGTACATTTGCAATCTCATGACCATGGAAGAACAAAACAACAGGACAGATTATACCGAAGATAACATCAAATCGTTGGACTGGTCGGAGCATATTCGTCTTCGTCCCGGTATGTACATAGGCAAATTGGGCGACGGAGCTTCGGCAGACGATGGTGTGTATGTGTTAATCAAGGAAGTGATTGACAATTCCATTGATGAATTTACGATGGGTTGCGGAAAGGTTATAGAGGTTGATGTAGATTTTGACACCAAACGCGTCCGCATCAGAGATTATGGGCGAGGTATTCCGCTCTCAAAGGTTGTCGATTGTGTTTCCAAAATGAATACGGGAGCAAAGTACGACTCTGAGGTATTTCAAAAGTCGGTCGGAATGAACGGAGTGGGAACAAAAGCCGTGAATGCCCTTTCTTCATATTTCAAAGTGCAGTCGATAAGAGACGGACAAACCAAAATAGCAGAATTTCAGAAAGGACAAATCATCAAAGACAACCCTTTGCAACCCACAGACTTGGAAAACGGAACTTGTGTGGAGTTTATACCCGACAACGACCCGAGAATATTTGGCAAGTACGCCTTCATTGACGACTATATCACCAAAATGATATGGAGATACGTCTGCTTGAACAAGGGACTGACCATAAAGTACAACGGAAAGAAGTTTTACTCCAAAAATGGTTTGAAGGACTTGTTGCTAAGCAGCATGAACGAAGCCGACAGTCTCTATCCGATAATCCACCTGAGCGAAGAAAACTTTGAATTTGCCTTCACACATTCCGACAAGGTCTATACAGAAGAGCATTACTCCTTTGTAAATGGTCAGAATACCACTCAGGGAGGAACACACCTTGCAGGATTTAGAGAAGCCTTGGTGAAAGTACTCAAAGAGTTTTACAAAAAAGACTACGAACCCTCAGACATAAGACAAGGACTTGTTGCCGCAATCAGCTTACGAATAAAAGAGCCGGTATTTGAGTCTCAAACCAAAACGAAGCTCGGTTCTACCAATATGCAACCCGACGGCAGCGGAGTGGCAGTAAAAACCTATATTGCAGATATTGTTCGCCGAACATTGGACGACTATCTTCATATCAATTCTGAGGCAGCCGATGCGATATTGCAAAAAGTTGTTCGCAACGAAAAAGAACGTAAGGGAATGCAAAGCATTCGCAAATTGGCAAAAGAAAGTGCCAAGAAAGTAAGCCTTACGAACAAGAAATTGAGAGATTGCAGAGTTCATTACAACAGCAAAGACCCTCGTCGTCTTGAGTCCACTCTCTTCATTACCGAGGGAGATTCGGCTTCGGGTTCGATAACAAAGAGCAGAGATGTCAATACTCAGGCTGTGTTTTCGTTAAGGGGAAAGCCCGAAAACTCATACGGCAAGAGCAAAGAGTTTGTTTATCGCAATGAAGAGCTGAACTTGTTGCACAATGCCTTGAACATAGACGAGGATATGGACAATTTGAGATACAACAATGTGGTTATAGCAACCGATGCCGACGTCGATGGAATGCATATCCGTATGTTGCTTATGACTTTCTTCCTCAGGTTCTTTCCCGACTTGGTAAAGGCAGGTCATGTCTATATTTTGCAAACCCCTCTTTTCAGAGTGAGAAACAAAAAGCAAACACTCTATTGCTATAACGAGAAAGAAAGAGATGAAGCTGCCGAAAAATTGAGAGGAAACGTCGAAATAACTCGTTTTAAGGGACTTGGAGAGATTTCTTCTGACGAATTTCGCTATTTTATCGGCAAAGATATAAGGTTAGACCCCATAATTCTCAACAAAGAATCGTCGGTAGGAGAAGTGTTGTCCTTCTTTATGGGTTCCAATTCTCCCGAAAGACAAGAATATATCATACAAAACCTGCGTTATGAGGATATTGATTAAAATCTGATGAAGAATATATGAAAAAAGGATTGTGTTTTATAGTTGCCCTTGTTGGGCTTTGCGATGTTGTCTTGCTTGCTCAAAGCGAAGAATTGAAGCCTTGGACAGATGTAATCATAGATCAAAGAGACCCTTCGCAATGGAAGTGGAACAAAACGGACGCTTCACGTTTCAGTATCAGGGGAGACTTTGACGGAGACGGCTTTTCGGAAAATCTTTATGAGAGTGCCACAACTCTTTTCTCTGATAACGATGAGCTTACGCCCCTTCGATTGGACGGAGACCTCGGTGTGTATTTCCTTATTAACGAAGGAGATTTGGACGGAGACGGAGGAGATGAAATATCTTTCATGACGGTAAACAGAGATTTCTCAAATCTCAACTATTTTCGCATTTGGACCTACAAAGACACCAAATGGAAAGAGTTGTTCTGCGTCTTGGTTCACGAATATGACTGTCCGAACTACAAAGTAAGCGAACCACACGAAATGTTTACCCATCAGTGGAAACGAAAGAATGGTTACAACATGAATAAGGTGGTTTTGAAAGTTTGTGACGGCGTTGTAGATGTGATAGGCATACATCCATGCGAGCGATATGCCATAGAACACATCAAATTGGTCGGAAAGACAGCCACAAAAAGAGAGTGGGGCGTAATCATTCAGCCAAGAGAAGAAGAATAAGCAGAAGAATAGGTCTATCGGGCAGCTTGTTAGTTGTGGCGAAACGACAAAACGACATATTGTTTCGCCCATTTAGCTTTTTTTGTTGTACCTTTGCAAGTTGTTAAATCGCAATAGAGTGTTTTTATGGTGGGAGTAAATAAGGTGATATTGATAGGTAATTTGGGCAGAGACCCCGAAGTCGTTTCTTTCGACAGTGTGAAGAAAGCCACTTTCTCGCTTGCAACCACAGAAGTTCACAAAGCAAAAGACGGTTCCAAGGTTGAGGAAACCGAATGGCACAATATAGTTTGTTGGAGAGGGCTTGCCGAAATTGCAGAACGCTTCTTGAAAAAAGGAATGCAGATTTATGTTGAAGGAAAGATACGTTCAAGAGTGAGAGAGGACAAGGAAGGGTACAGACGTAGGGTTGTGGAGATAATTGCGGACAACTTTGAGATATTGACTCGTCAATACAATACCTCCATTAGCTCAAATGAAACAGAAAATCCAAATTCCGACCAAGTATATGAGGAAATTATTGCCGACACTTTCTCAAATTTGGAAAACAAGTCAAACTCTAATCTTTCCAAATTGTTGAGCGAAGACACCGAAATAGAGAAACTTGGCGATTTACCTTTTTAGTTTGAATAACCAATTAAACAATCATAGCATGAAAAGATTACAATCATTTTTTAAGTTGGCAATTTTACCGATTGCGTTGTTCGTTTCGTATGGCTCTTTTGCACAAAACGTGGGAGCAAACTATGTAAGAGGACAATATATCAATCCGATAGGACAATATAGCGACTTTTACTCGCAAGGATTCGGTGTCGAATATGGTCATACATTCTATTTTGATGTAGTAATGGGCGACCTTTTCACTCCCGGAATAGATGTTACCTTTATGGAAGTAGGATTTAATTCGGGCAAAACCTACGATTACAGTTATGAAGCAAGCCCTATTGCCGACAGTTTGCACAACTACAAGACGCAAGACGGTTTTTTGATGACAGCAGGACCAAAGATTGGTTTGGCTGTTCAAATGGAATTGATTGACGGATTGTGCGTTGCAGCATCGGCAAAGTACTGCCCTACTTTGGTGTTCGGCACAAGAACTTTGGGCAGAACAAAATTGCACCTCAAGGAAGAGACCGCAGGTTGCTTTGCTTTCTCAAACAGATTTTCGATTAACTTGGAGTTGAAATATCAATGGTTCTCTTTCGGAGGAGAATTTCTCTTCGGCAAAGCAAATCTTGACTACAACAAAGACATTATTCCCGATTTTACACAAACACCTGCCCTACAAGACAGAGCAGACTTGGGAATGAATACTTTCAAACTTTATATAGGATTTAATTTCTAAGCGTTTTTTGTCGGCAAATCCATAAATCGGTTTGTGAAATGTCCGAAACAGACGTACAAAAAGTCAAGAAACAATTCAGAATATTTGGAAACAGTCCTCTTTTGAACCGAGCTATCGACATTGCAATAAGAGTTGCAAAGACCGATGCAAGTGTTCTGATTGTGGGAGAAAGTGGTGCGGGAAAAGATGTGTTTTCCCGCATAATACATCAGTACAGCAATAGAAAACAAAAGAAATATATTGCGGTAAACTGTGCAGCTATTCCCGAGGGAACAATAGAGAGCGAATTGTTCGGACATGTCAAAGGTTCGTTTACGGGAGCCGAGAGAGACAGACGAGGATATTTTGCAGAGGCAGACAATGGCACTATTTTTCTTGACGAAGTTGGCGAACTGCCTTACACAATGCAGGCAAAACTTCTTCGAGTTATCGAAAACGGAGAGTTTCTGCCTGTGGGAGCTTCAACAGCCGTAAAGGTCGATGTGCGAATTGTTGCCGCAACAAACGTAAACCTTCTGAAAGCTGTTGAACAAGGCAGGTTCAGAAGCGATTTGTATTACCGACTAAACCAAATCAACATAACCGTTCCTTCTTTGAGAGACCGACAAGAGGACATTCCTTTGTTGTTTCGGTATTTTTGCGGCGAACTTGCCGAGAAATACAACATCCCGAGGATAAGTCTCTCACCCGAAGCGGTAAACTATTTGAAAGGTTACCCATGGCGTGGAAATGTCAGAGAGCTTAAAAACATTGCAGAGCGTATTTCCCTGCTTGAAATGAACAGAGAGATAGACGCAGAGAGGTTAAAAATCTACATTCCGCCAATGGAGCGTCTTCCGATAGTGGTTCAAAACGAGAGTGCTTGCAGTGAGAATGACGACATAGTCAATATAGTTTTGCAAAACAAGAAAGACATTGAAGACTTGAAGGCTGAGGTTGTCAAATTGAAGTCTGTGATTATCAATATGTTCAATTCTTCAACTCAGTCGCATCTTTTGGCTGCTCCTTTGGCTGAAACGGAAAACGAAATGGTCATAGACTATCCCGAAGAACACACAAAGAAAACCGAAACCGTCAATCTGAGAGACTTGGAAAAGCAAGCTATCATTGCAGCCCTCGAAAGAAATGGAGGCAAACGAAGTGCAGCCGCAAAGGAACTCGGATTTTCGGAGAGAACTCTCTATCGCAAAATGATAGATTACGACCTCAACAAAAAGAAATGACGCATTTGTTTGCAACAATCGGCAGACGAAAACCGCAAGATGACTTTTCTTTTTCACTGCCAAGCTCAAAGAGTATTTCCAATCGCCTTCTCATCATTCGTTTTCTTGCAGACAGTGAGCTGAAAATAAGCAATTTGTCATCGTCTGACGATACCCTCTTGCTAAAACGCCATTTGGCTGAAATAAAACGGCGGATTATTTTGACAAAACGCCGTTTTATTCCGACAAAACGGCGAATGGTTTCAAGCATCAGGCGAGATAGTTTTGTCGAACTTGACTGTAAAAATGCAGGAACGACTTGTCGCTTTCTTATAGCCTTGCTTTCAATCACTTACGGCAAGTGGTTGATAAGGGCGGACGAGAGAATGGAACATCGACCGCTCATGCCTCTGACAGATGTTTTGAAACGCTTGGGTGCAGATATTGAAATTGCAGGTTCGGGACGTATTTTCCCTCTGAAAATCAGTGGTAAACCTCTTTCGGGAGGAGATTGTATCACTCTGCCGGCAAATTACAGCAGCCAGTTTGTAAGTGCTTTGGCAATGATTGCTCCATATACTCAAAAAGGTCTGAGTATCAGTTTGTCAGATGCCCAAGTTTCAAAGCCGTATATTGATATGACGCTTTCTCTTATGAGAGATTGCGAAGCAGAAATGAGCTTGTCGGATAACAATCTGCAAATTAGCCCTGTAGGATACAAGTTCAAAGACTTTGAAGTGGAAGCCGACTGGTCGGCGGCAGCCTTTGCCTATGCTCTTGTGGCACTTTTGAAGCTCCCTTCGCTCAAAATAAAAGGTCTGAGAGCCAAATCATTGCAGGGAGATGCCGTCGTAAGGGTGTTTTTTGAGCAGTTTTTCGGAGTAAAGACTTTGTTTGCAGACAATTATGCTTTGCTTTCTTACTCAAAAGCAAGCAGAGAGAACAACAATGTGGCAACAATAGATTTCAAATCCTGCCCCGATTTGTTTCTTCCGCTTGTCGTAACGGCTATTTGTTTGAGGCAACCATTTGAATACAAGGGTCTTGATACTCTTGTCCACAAAGAATCCGACCGCTTGGGAAACATTGTTGCAGAGTTGAAGAAAATTGGTTTCAAATTGCACTCCGATGCTTCTTCGTTGGCGATTTATGAGTATGAAACCTCTTTATTTGACAACAAAAAGGTCTTGGAAACAGATAGTTACAACGATCACCGATTTGCAATGGCAATGTCTCTTTTCGCTTCGGTCTATGAAAAAGTTATCATCAAAAATCCCGACTGTGTAGAGAAGTCTTTTCCAAACTATTGGGAAGAATTGTCAAAGTTTTTCTACCTTTCGCTCTCCTGAAAGTCCGTAAAAACCAAAATAAAAGCTACCTTTGCACAAGCAAAACAAAAATTCAGATGAAAAGATTGTTGTTTTTTGTGTCGGCTGTGCTGTTTGCGACTTTTCTTTACTCGCAAGAGAGGCTGCTGACAATGAAAATTGTGTACGAAGTCCCGATTATGCAGGGCAGAATTGCATCTTCCGAAACCAAAGACTCCATTGTGTATGATTATTTGGTCGATAAGCGTTTTTGGTGGCAGACGATAGACCGTGTGAACGCCTTGGCAAAGAACAAAAAGCTCTTCTTTACCACTTTTAAGGGCGACAGCATTGTGTATGACAGCGTTATGAGTTCACTAACTCTCGCCTTGAACAAGCAATACGGCAAAACGCACACACCGCAGGAAGTCCAGAAAATCATTGAGGAGCAGATAAGAGCCGTAAGGTTTGAGGAACAATGGCATTACGACGAAAACAATATGCTTATCGCCAAAAGGGTTTTGGCATTCAACCCCGTGATAATCAGAGACACCATTGCTTTTGAGCAAGACGAGTTGAAGATAAAGCCGCTTTTCAGATACGAACTCGGTTGGGTCAGACCAAAGGGAGAAGTTCTCTATAAAGACACCGTTGTCGTGGCAAGGAACATAGAGTTCACCATTCCTATATACAATTCTCAACCTTACCATTGGTGGGACTCACATTTGGAGGCAGAATACTCCGTTCCGTTTTTGGAAAGCCTTATCGACAGAGCCGAAAACGGACATATAAAGGTTTATGAAGCCCCTTCGTCAAGCGAGGAGTTCATAAAGCCCGAAATTCTCAAGCGAAAGCAGTTCGATGTTTTGGAAACCCTTGTATCGACCGACCAATATGGCAATGTGTCTGAGCGAGATACAGTCATAAAATCCTCATATACAAGCGACAATATCGACCATTTCAGATTTGGAGAGGAGTGGTACTTCGACAAAGAGAACCTTAACTTCATCAAAAACACCAATTACTTTGCCCCAATGGTCTCAATCTTCGGCAAACAAGGCGATTTCAGGGGCTTATATCCGTTATACTACATCAGAAGGAGGTAAAAGATGAGAAAGATTTTGACATTTGCTTTGAGCGTTTTGGCGATTTGCTCTCTCAAAGCCCAATATATGACGCATTCGATTGAGCATGAGTTTCACAAAGTAGGCGTTTTCAATCCCCAATGGGAAACAGAACACACTCTAAATCCCAAAAAGTATGAACATATCACCGCATATTTCAGAGAAGAGCTTGCAAAAATCATATTTTCAGCCGTTAAGGAGAAGCGTGTAAAGATATATGACGAGCGAAAGCGAGAGCTGAACTTGGATAGTGTAGAGAAAAAAATCATAGACTTCGAGAAGCAATACTCGGGTAAGATTTTGGGAAAAGATACCCTTTGGGAATATATCGCACCCTTTGTGGGAGCGTTTCAGTTTGAGGAATTTGTGAACTACACTTACCAAGACCTTGCCTTGGAAAAGAAAGTCAAGGCATATTGTCCTTATATGGTGAGATACAGAGCGTTCACCGGCGAGAGCAACGACAGCGTTCAGATGCCTTTGTTTTGGATTTTTCCTCAGGAAAGCCAAGACACTGCACGCATTTTCCACATTCCCGACACCATTATTTCGGTTCACCCCTTGCGATACCCCAATCAGATGCCTTTCTGCACCTCTTTGTTTGAACTTGTCAAGCAAAACAAAATCAAAGCCTTCAAACCCGAAGGCGGAGAGTTTGCAACCCTCAAACAGATTGAGGATTTGTTTGTCATAAAGAACGAATATGTCTATTTTGACGAGCAAACGCAGCAGGAAAGCATAAAGACGGCATTTTCGGATTTGATGCCCGAAGACATAATCGCAATAAGGATTGGCGAGGGCTGGGAGATAAATCCCGAAAGTCTCGAAATATACAAACAAGTTTATTATTACCTACCTCTTTATCAGTATGATGCAGAGCGTTTCGGACAACTTGGATTGAGAATATACAACAAGAATTACAGACACTGAGAAGACGGAAAGACAAAACGATGAAAGAAAGAACCAAACTGACAAGCGAACAACTCTTTCGCAAGAGTATAGACGAATTTAAGGCGGCAAAGAAAAATCCGATTGTGGTTGTGTTGGATAATGTTCGCAGTATGAACAACGTAGGCAGCATTTTCAGAACTTGCGATGCCTTTTTGGTAGAAGAATTGTTGCTTTGCGGAATAACACCCAAGCCTCCTCACCGCGATATTCAAAAGACTGCACTCGGAGCAACCGAAAGCGTGCAATGGAGATATGAAGAAGATAGCCTGAAAGTGGTGAACGAGCTGAAAACCAAGGGTTATAAAGTCTATGCAGTCGAGCAGACACAAAACAGCATTGCCCTCAACAATCTGCAAATCGACAAAAACGAAAAGATAGCACTCGTCTTTGGCAATGAAGTCGAAGGAGTGCAGCAAGAAGTTGTAAACAGCAGCAACGATTCGATAGAAATTCCGCAGTTCGGAACGAAACATTCCCTCAACGTATGTAACAGTTGTGCCATTGTTCTTTGGCAAGTGCTTTGCAAATACTTGTAAAGTTCATATTATCACGAAGATAGCAAGAGATAAATCGGCAATTCTGTCGAGCTTTTCTATGATTATCAAAAAATTTTTTGTTGATAATCGGATTATCACGCCGTGATAATCCGATTATCATGGGAAAATAATACCATTATCACGCCAAGATAATACCATTATCATGAGAAGATAATCCGATTATCAAGGTGTAATAATTGTTGATAATCGCATCTTTTGAGTTTCAAATGCCGAAAAACTGAGAAAAACCGTGCAGAAGAATTGGCTAATTGACGAAATTCCAGCTCAAACCCCAGCGTAATGACAAACCCTCTTCGGGATATAGGGGTGTGGAAATGTAGTTGTAGCCAAACAAACCTGCATACGGATGTGAAAGAGCGAGAAATACATTGCACTTATCTATGCGAGCATTGACGAAAATGTCGCAATAGGGATAGTTACCGCTCTTGGTTTCAGACTGATAGGCAAAAAGACCAAACTCGGGTAGGTATTTGTCGGCATAGTATGAGGTGTTGTATCTCAAATCTATGCCGGTATTGCTCTCCAACTTGCCTCCGAAAAGACTGAATTTGAAATAGATACTTTGTTTTGCCATAAAGAGAGGCAAATGAAGATAAGTTTCGTCGTCAATGTGCTGAAAAACGCAATTTGTCTGCAAACCAAAGTGTTGCCATTCTTTTTTTGCGAGTATTTGAGCCTGAATAATGTTGATAATGTCGCTGTAAACGATTGTCATGTCGCTGCTTCTCATCACAGGACGGTTGTTTGTGCGAAAATAATTCAAGTTGCAGGTCAATATATCTGCAAACCAATAACTTGCTTTCAAAAAAGCGTAGTCTGTTTTCTCTTGTGGCAAATCCCATGATTGGTTTTCCCCCACATAATGCGAATAAATATATTGATTGGATTGCTTTCCGCTGCCTGCAAGGATGCATATATGGTTGTTTTTCACCGACATGGAAGCCGAAGCTCTCAAATCAAAATCGCCATTGTAGCTCTCGGACAATAAACTCCTTGTTCCCTCTGCCGAAAATGAGAACATTTTGTGGTTGAACACCACCTTTGCAGTCGGACTTAATATATTGAAAACCGGAGAGTTGCTCTTGTGAGAAAACATCAGCAATTCGTGTTTCACACCGAGGTTTACAATCAGATGTTTGTTCGTTTTTGTTTCGTTTGTCCAAAAAAGATTGTTTTGAAGCGAGCGTGTGGCAAGAGAATCCGCCTCTATGAGGTATTCGTCCTTGTAAAGACGAGCCGAACGCATGAAGTTAGTTTGAAGAGATAGCGTTCCGGGGTTGAATATTCTGCCTTCCGAAGAGCTGTTTCGATTGAAGTCAAAGCTCTGATAAAGAGAAAAATCGGCAGTTTTGTATTTGGAAGAACCTTCCGAGAGATTTGTAGGATAGGTTTCGGGTTTTGAGAAGAGTTGGTTTTGAAACAAAGAATCCGAAAGCAAGCCTCCGTTTTCCAAAACGTAAGCCCGATTGCGAATGAACGCCCCTGCAATCCGATAACGTCCGTTGTTGCTTATGTAATTGGTTGTCAGATTGAAAAATTGGTTCATCACGCTCGATTTTGCAAACGTTCCGTCAAGGTAATTGACATCATACTGCAAGCCGATGTTCCAATTCCTCGTAATATTTTGGGTGTGGAAAACACTGAAATACTGAGAAGAATTGATACTGCTTGAATATTTCAGATTGCTGTGAGGTTTTGAGGTCTGAAAATATCGCACATTTTGAGGCAGATAGGTGTATGCAGCAAATAAATCGGGCAGAAAATAATGCGATGTTGTCGAATTGCAATCAAAAATCAAGTTTTGAGACGGACTTGAAGGGGTAGAAAGCCGTTGAAAGAAAGCATTGTCAATTCTATCTGCCTTGTCGGGACGATGAACAGAAGAGAGAGGATTGTCAAACGCCCCTTCCACAACGACAAAACCACCACGCGGACTCAAAACAAAGGCATTTGTATTGTCTTTTGTTGAGTCCGCTTGGTCAGATTGTGCATTTGCCAAATTAAAACAAAGAGTTATTGCGACAAATGCAAGAAACACAAAAATGTTTCGACGTTTCAATCTCTCTATTCGGCTATCGGATTTTCTATCAAGAACCTTTCGCAGTCCATTGCTGCCTTACAACCGCTTCCGGCTGCCACAATAGCTTGACGATACGAAGGGTCCATGACATCGCCTGCCGCAAACACACCCTCAATGTTCGTTTTGCTGCTCTTATCCAAAGTTTTGATGTAGCCTTGTGCGTCAAGCTCGATTTGTTCTTTGAAAAGGTCGGTGTTTGGTTTGTGTCCAATCGCAAGGAATACTCCCATAAGCTCTATGTCTTTGGTCTCTCCGCTCTTGGAGTCTTCTATTCTCAAACCATTAACGCCGTCAATGTCTCCCAAAATTTCGTTTGGTTTGCTATTCCAAAGCACTTCTATCTTTTCGTTGGCAAACACTCTTTCCTGCATGGCTTTTGAAGCTCTCAACTCGTTGCGTCTTACAACCAAATAGACCTTTTTGCATATCTTGGACAAGTAACTTGCTTCCTCACAGGCAGTATCGCCTCCTCCGATTACCGCAACAACTTGGTTTTTGTAGAAAAAGCCATCGCAAGTTGCACAAGCCGAAACTCCCTGACCCATAAACTTCTGCTCGCTTTCCAATCCCAACCATCTTGCACTTGCTCCAGTTGCAATAATGACGCTTTCTGCCAAAATGTTTGCTCCGCTTTCTGTTTCGATTGCAAAAGGTCGGTGGCTGAAATCTGCTTTGGTTATGCTTTCGGGTCGAACGGAAGTTCCAAATCTTTCTGCCTGAGCTTTCAACTGAGACATCATTTCAGTACCTGCAACACCCTCGGGGTATCCGGGGAAGTTTTCAATCTCTGTTGTGATAGTCAGCTGTCCTCCTGCCTGCATTCCCTCAAATACAACGGGGTTAAGGTCTGCTCTTGCTGCATAAATGGCTGCTGTATAGCCGGCCGGACCTGAGCCTATGATGAGGCATTTTATCTTTTCTGTGTTCATTATGATTTATTTTTTCGATTTGTTTTTGTGATTGCAAAGCTATGAATTTTTTTGACAAAGAGCCGCTTCGGCAGACTTTTTTTTGGCAGATTTCAAGCAATTCAAAAAAAAATTCTAACTTTGTTCCTCAAAAACAAGGCTCGGATTTACAGAATGAAAACAACATTTCGGGTGCTTTGCACCTTGATATTTTTGGTTCTTACACTTCTTTGCGGCAGCAAAGTCAGAAGTCAGTCGATAGAAGCAAAGGATATTCTCGACCCCAAGAAGATTTGCCCTTCGTGCTATGTGTCAGACCAAGACAACCTGCTTGACGAACAGACCGAAGCAAAGATAAACAGCATGTTGGACACGCTTTATCGCAAGACAACGGCACAAGTGGCGGTTGTTGTGATAAACGGAAATGAGGATTGCTCGGCAAGAGATTTGTCGATGGAACTCTTCGACCTTTGGAAGGTTGGACAGAAAGGCTCTGACAATGGATTGATAATTCTTCTGTGTGTAAAAGCTCGCGATTTGTTTATGAGGACAGGCTACGGCTTGGAGGGAGCATTGACAGATAGCAAGGCAACCGAAATTTTTCAAGAAACGATGGCTCCCCTTTTCAAAAAGGGAGATTGGTCGGGAGGAATGCTCTCGGGAGTAGAGAGAGTATGTTCCGTTATCTACGATGAGTATGAGCAGAACGGCTTTGCTCCGAAAGAACCTGCCGACATGAGTACGTTTAATACAATATATGCAATTCTGTGTGGAGTATTCCTTGTGCTTGCTCTTGTTTTTATCTCTCGCTCAGGCTCAAAGATCAATCCGAAATACAAAGTCGATAAGATACGTAGAATAAAAAAACACTCAATCGGGTGGATTGTTGTAGGATTTGTGTTTTTGCCCTCTTTGATTGTGCTTCTTATCTGCATATATGGTATAATCATTCCCGGGGTAAGGCGAAAGAAGATAGTCTGTGAGTGTGGAGCGAAGATGAAACTTCTTTCCGAAGCAGAAGAAGACCAATATCTCGATGAGGTTAAGCAGTTGGAAGAAACCCTCGGCAGCAAAAACTATGACGTATGGTTGTGCGACAAATGCCATTCGACCTTTGTCTATTCGTATGACAAGACCCTCTCAAGCTATCAGGAGTGTCCGTCGTGCAAAGCAAAGACCTACCACAAAAAGTATGAGAAAGTGGTCAGCCATGCAACGGCTCTTCAAGACGGATTGATGAAAACGGTGTATGAATGTGAGAATTGTCATCATAAAGGAGAGAAATTGAGCGTTATTCCCAAAACTCCTCCCGTCATTGTTGCAGGAGGGGGCGGCGGAATTGGCAAAGGCGGAGGCTTTTCGGGAGGCTGGGGAGGCGGCTTTTCGGGAGGCGGAGGCGGAGGCGGCAAGTTCTGAGCCTGCAACACATATATTATATATCAAGACAAAAAGTTACAAATATGAATAAAAAGAACATTTCAATCATTGTGGTAGTTGCACTTGTTGCAATCGTAGGTTTGTTTTTTCTGACCACCTATAACTCTCTTGTAAAGAAAGAAGAGGCTTGCTCACAGCAGTGGTCAAAGGTCGAAAGTCAATATCAGAGACGTATGGACCTTATTCCAAATCTTGTAAGCACCGTAAAGGGATATGCAAAGCACGAGGAAGAGACCTTGCTCAAAGTCATAGAGGCAAGAAACAACGCAACGCAAGTAAAAATTGACGCAAACAACGCAACGCAAGAGCAGATGGCTCAGTTTCAACAGTCTCAAGACGCACTCAGCTCTGCATTGAAGGGTCTGAATGTGGTAATTGAGCGTTATCCCGACTTGAAAGCAAATCAAAATTTCTTGCAGTTGCAATCACAACTCGAGGGAACAGAAAACCGAATTGCAGTCGAAAGACAACGCTATGCCGACATTGTGAACAATTACAACACAAGCATAAGACGCTTTCCCACAAATATAGCTGCTTCCTGCCTCGGATTTGAGAAGAAAGCATACTTTGAAGCACAAAAAGGTGCAGATGTTGCTCCCCAAGTGGAGTTTTAATCATACACTATGCCGATGGAAGACAACACATACTCTGACAACGAGATTACAACCCACAAGACCACAAGCATAAGGGGAATGTTTCAAGACTGGTTCTTGGATTATGCCTCTTATGTGATACTTGAGAGAGCCGTTCCGCACATCAATGACGGATTGAAGCCCGTTCAGCGACGAATACTCCACTCTATGAGAGAGTTGGAAGACGGACGCTACAACAAAGTCGCCAACATAGTGGGAAATACCATGAAGTACCACCCTCACGGAGACGCTTCAATCGCAGGAGCCTTGGTTACAATGGGTCAAAAAGACTTGTTGATAGACTGCCAAGGCAACTGGGGAAACATTCTCACGGGAGACGGAGCGGCAGCTCCCCGATACATAGAAGCACGTCTGTCAGAATTTGCATTAGAAGTCGTATTCAATCCAAAGACTACCACTTTCCACCCCTCATACGACGGAAGGAACATGGAGCCTGACACTTTGCCTGTCAAGTTTCCTCTTTTGCTTGCACAAGGAGCAAAAGGCATTGCGGTGGGATTGGCTTGCGAAATTCTTCCTCACAACTTCAACGAACTGATTGACGCTTCCATTGCCATATTGAGAGGAGAAGAGTTCTGCATCTACCCCGATTTTCCGACGGGAGGCTTGATGGAAGTCTCAAAATACAATGACGGTCTGAGGGGAGGGCGTTTGAGAGTAAGGGCACGCATAAAGCAGATAGACCAACGCACAATCTCCATAACAGAAGTTCCTTTCGGCACAACGGCAGACAGCCTTATCGATTCGATTGTCAAAGCCTGCGACAAGGGACAGCTGAAAATCAAAAAGATAGACAACAATACGGCAGCCGAAGTCGAGATTAACATCTCTATTCCGAGCGATACATCGGTCGATCAGACCATTGACGCACTCTATGCCTTCACCGACTGCGAGGTAAGCCTGTCTCCAAACTCCTGTGTTATCGAAAACGAGAAGCCACGCTTTGCCTCGGTGAGCGAAATACTCAGAGTATCGACCGAAAACACCGTAAAGCTGCTCAAAAAAGAGCTTGAAATAGCCCTCGAAGAGCTAACCGAAAAGTGGAATTGGATTTCCTTGGAGCGAATCTTCATCAAGGAGGGCGTATATAAGAAAATGGAAAAATGTACTTCCGATCAGGCGATTGACGATGCAATAATGAAAGGCTTGCAACCCTTTGTCAAAAACCTGATAAGAGAAGTTACCATAGACGATGTTCATCGCCTTAGAAAAATACCAATAGACCGCATATCCAAATACAACAGCGACCGAGCCGACGACACTTTGATTGCAATCAAAGACGACATTGCCGCCGTACAAAAAGACTTGGACAACCTGATTGACTATGCCATTGCATACTTTGAGCGAATTAAAAACAAATATGGCAAAAATCGGACAAGAAAAACCGAGATACGCAACTTTGACGTGATAGAAGAAACCACTGTTGCGATAGCCAACGAAAAGCTTTGTTGCAACTATGCCGACGGATTTGTAGGTTACAAGCTCAAAGGGGGCGAATATGTGTGCGATTGTTCGGCAATAGACGACATACTCATCATAAGGAAAGACGGAACTTACACCGTGCGAAAGGTACAAGAGAAAGAATATGTCGGCAAGAAGATATTGTACGTCGGAGTGTTCAGAAAGAACGACAGCCGAACCACATTCAACGTTGTCTATCAAGACGGAGCTTTCGGCAAATACTATGTCAAGCGATTTAACATCACAAGCATCATACGCTCGCGAGATTACGACATCACACAAGGCACAAAAGGCTCAAAGATAGTTTATATGAGTGTCAATCCAAACGGAGAAGCCGAAGTGATAAACGTAGTTATGAAGCCTGCACCCCGTTTGAAGACCAACAGAATGGAATACAACTTTGCCGACCTTGCAATCAAGTCGCGAGGCTCAAAAGGCAACATACTCACACACCGAGTCATATCGAGCATAAGCCGCAAAACCGAAGGCATATCGACCCTCAGTGCAATCAAGATATGGTTTGACCAAGACATAAAGCGATTGAACACCGACCAAAGAGGCATCTTTTTGGGAGAGTTCTCCTCAGACGACAAAATACTCACCCTTTATGCCTCGGGACATTACAGAGTTACCAACTACGACTTGTCAAACCACTTTGACGACGACCTTATTCACATCGAAAAGTTCGTGAGCGACAAACCCCTTTCGGTCTTCTACATCGACAAAGACAGACAATCGCTCTATCTCAAACGCTTCATAGTCGAACTAAACAACAAGAAAATCAACATCTTTGAAGATCAGGAAGGAGCAGAGCTGAAAACCTTCTCTACCGATTGGCTTCCGAGGGCAGAAATCGAAGGAAAAGAATACGAACTCACCGAATTGTGCGACATATACAAGTGGAGAGCCAAAGGAAAACGAGTAAGCAAAAACAAAGATGCCCAAATCCATTGGCTTGAACCCCTTGCATACGAGCAAGAGAGCGAAACAACACAAGACGATGAAGACTTTGACAACTTTTCGAGCGAGTTAAACGATAAAGACACCATACAAGGCTCATTATTCTAAAAAACATATAGACATGATAAGAAATTTGTTTACAGCAGTTTGCATATTAGTTTCGGGCTTTGTGCCTCTTGCGGTACAAAGTCAGAACTTTGCAAGAGAGTTTATTGAAAACCAGAAAGATAAATCAAAAACCGAAGTGGTATATGTCGATTTTGTAGATGAAATACTGCACACCAACACCACGCTCTCGATGATGGAAGGATTTGATGAGCTTGACGCCGAGACAAAAGACCTTCTCACCAAGAAATATACCCTTGTTAGCGACAAGGTAAACGACAGTATCTTGCTGTCTGTCTTTAAGACCAAGTTCCTTTCCACGCTTAACTCGTTCGGATTTGATGTCAGAGAATGCAAGGCAGACAGCTTCCCACAAACCCTTCAACCCAACGAACACACACTCCAAGTTGCACAGTTTGAGTTGGAAGAATTTGTGGTCAATGACACCATTGCAGCAAAAGACAACAACCAAACAATAAGCTACACCAAACTTTTGAGCGGCATAAGGTGGAACACATGGCTCAAATACAACACCTCGGACACCAACACCTGCCTTATCTTCTTTGCCGATGACGAAACAACGGACGATTTCTTTGGATTTATCGAAAAAACAGGCGGACAATACTATGCAGACTACACCCTCACGAAGATAAACCCCAACGATGCCTACCTATTGGCACACTCCAATGCCGAACTATGCGGAAGATACTTCTTCAACTTCCTGATGAACAGATATGTATGGCTAAAAACCTCGGGCAATCCGACAATGTACTACTCCATAGGCAGACAAGGCAACCTCATTTCCGACGACAAACCATTCGACAACTTCGATGTAATTCAATAGCATCTTCTGTTTGTCAAAACACTTTTGGAGTTCTGATTTTCAGCCTTGTTGGTTTTGAGAAACAAAACGGCGAGTTGGCAAAGCAACTCGCCGTTTTATTTTTGCGAAATGGCGTTTTGGTCAAACAAATCGGCGGTTTGGTTTTGCGAAGCAGTATTGCCAACCGCCAAAGGTGCAACAAGACCGCAAAAATCGAGGTCATATTCAACGCTTTTGCTCTTACAGTGCGAAAATAATGTGGTATCGCTTTACTCGGGGCGACGCTTACGCTCTGCCCCGAGCTAATTGCTTTTGGACTTTCAGCCCGAGAGTTGTGCAAAAAATAAGAAACGCAAAGCCCAAAAAGTATAAAAGCAAACCCGAAGCGGCAATCGTGAAACCCGAAGCGGCACATGAGGGTAAGCAAAACAAAGACATTTCGCTCTGCAAGGGCAAAAGCGTTTGTTGTCTCTCAGATTGCGAACAAAATGTTCAGCTTTGAAAAACATGAGAGCCGCTCTAAATGCACTCTAAGTCTATGATAATCCGATTATCAAGCAAAAAAATTGTTTTATAATCCGATTATCAATCGGCAAAGGTGCAACAAAGAGTATATTTTCTGCGTTTTATTTCCCGAGATTGGTATTTTTTTCATACCTTTGCAGAGAGAAAATTAACAGGCTTGCGTGATAAAGGTAGAGATAGCAGACGATGACTTGCGAGAACTTATTCTCTGCGGCAGGAATGCAGGAAGATATAAGAAGATTGCCAAAGACAAGAAATTTGTACAAAAACTGACCGACATATATAACTTGATGTGTGCATTGGAACACGTCTCACAGTTGAGGCAATATAGTTTTCTTCACTACGAACAGTTGAAACACATATCGTTAAGCTCTGTTCGGGTGTTTAACAGCAGGGTCGAAAGGTTGTTGTTCAGAGAAACCGAGACCGGATTGGAGATAACGTTGATAGAATTAAATGAAGACCACTATGGCAACAAGAAATGAAAACATGACACCTTGGAAAGCAACACATCCGGGTTGCATCTTGGGGTACGAATTGGAAGAAAGAGCAATTTCCCAAAAGGATTTTGCAATCATGATTGGTATGCAGAGGTCGCATTTGAATGAATTGATAAAGGGTAAACGACCGCTGAACAAACCGACAGCCGAAAAGATTGAAAGCATACTCGGTATTTCTGCAATCACTTTGCTCAATCTGCAAACTCAATACAACGATTGTATGAGAGCTGCTGAACAAAGAGCGAGCGAAGAACGGCAAGCCCGAACGGCAAGCCTGCAAGCTCAATACAGCTGATTGGGAATTAGTTCGGCAGATTGAAGCAAGGTTCGGTTTTGTTGGATTTTTGAGAGATTAAAACGGCGAGTTGGCAAAATAACTCGCCGTTCTATTTTTGCGAAATGGCGTTTTGGTCGGACAAAACGGCGGTTTGGTTTGCCAAAAATCAGCCGTATTCAACGCTTTTGCCCTTACAGTGCGAAAATAATGTGGTATCGCTTCACTCGGGGGCGACGCTTATGCTCTGCCCCGAGCTAAGTGCTTTTGGGCTTTCAGCCCGAGAGTTGCGTGCTTTGCCATGAAAATTGCATTTTTCAGCCCGAGGGTTGAACAAAAAGTAAGAAACAACAATCACAAAATCTCTTTGATAGAGAAAATACAAAGCCTCTGTCGATGTCTTTTGCTATTCTGTTTTTATCGAACCAACATATCAGGTCATAGACCCCATAGAAGCCCTATAAACTACCTATAACCTCCTATTCGCCCAATCAATTTTTGCAGAAAAAGGGCAAAAGCGGGTGTCAAAAATGGTGATTTTTGCTGTCAAAATGATGATTTTTTGCGTCAAATGAGGTCTAAATGGCGAAAAATCGGCACAAAAAATCGCTCTTGAAATGTTAAAAATGAACCAATAAATAGAAAGTTCCTTTGTTATCAACAGCCCGAATTTGTAATTACCCTTAAATGTTAATAACTCTACTAAGCACTTTCTTAATACCCCCCCAAGGCATAATTTAATTTGAGTTAAATAACAACGACTTCAAATGTTAAATTAATTCTTTTGGAAATCAAACGATTTGGAGATTGTTTGGAAGTGTCATATTTTTGCAGCCTGTTAAACAGCTCCACTTGCTGTTTGACTAAAACTAAAAAAGAAGTTAAATCAATAAAGAAACAAGAAGATGAAAAAAGTAATTTGTTCGATGATGCTCGCTCTCGGCTTTGCCTTTGCAGCAAATGCACAAACGCCGCCTCTACCGGGAGAAGGTGCAACAGCTAACGCACAACAGGGTAATAAGGCGACAAGTGTAACAGGACCTCTTGCCCCTGCAACACTTTTGTTGCTCGGCTTGGCAGGCAGTTTTGCAGGAGTAAAGATTTACCAAAACAACAAAAAGGAGGAATAGGCGATGAAAAGATTAAGTATTTTTGCTTTGGGATTGCTATTGTGCATAGGAACAATTGTTAATGCACAACAAACAGATAACAAATCTCAGGATTGGAATTCAGGAGATACTTGGAAAGGTGGCGGAGTCCCTGATGGAACTTCTACTGTTTCAATAGTAAATGGAAACAATGTTTCTTTGGCAGGCACAGGACAAGCAGCAAGTCTTGCTATCAGCAGAGGTTCACTTTCTATTAATGGCGGTACTCTTACTACTACTACAACAAATGGTACTACAATCAGCGGAGGAACTCTTACAAATAGTGGAACAATTAGCGGAAATGTTTCGATTACTTCCGGAACTCTTACAAATAGTGGAGCAATCAACGGAAATCTTACCATAGGCGGTGGAGTTGTGAATATCAATCAAGGTTCGAGCATAACGGGAGCTATTACAATCAACGAAGGAATGGTAAATATCGCTGCGGGAGCTGTGGTTGATTTTACAACTGCTACAATCACCGGAGGAACGGTAACTATCGTTCCGGGAGCTGTGGTTATTGGTTATCAGGGAGAGCAAAGCATTTCCATTTCTTTGACGGCAAACAAATGGAACTTCATAGGCTTTCCTCATGTTGAGAATATTTCACCTTTGGCAGCTAATGGTGCTCCTTCGATTTGGGCTTTGGCATTTGACTATGGTACAAATCAATGGGCGGAGAACTATCTTCACTGGATTGACGGCGGACAACAAGACGCTCTTCCTTGCGGACAAGGTATATTTGCTTGGCCCGCAAACGATTATACAATAACTGCTTCTTCTGTTGTTACAAATGAAAACAGAAGAATGACATATTCAAGCACTGCAGGCAGCAATGAAAAAGGTCGTTGGTTCGCTTTGGCAAATCCATTCTCGTTCCCATTGGATATAACAAAGTTTCTCAATGCCAATTCGGGTATTATTCAAGGCGGTTGTGTCTACAAATACAACGGAAGTACCTTTGATGAGAATGTAACAAGCGGAACAATCAAAGTGGGACAAGGCTTCTTTGTAAATATGGCATCAAATGACGGACAAATCCAATTCAACAATGATCAATACTCAACTTCAACTGCCAAGAGCAAGAGTGCAGAGCGTGAGTTTGTAAAGGTGTCTGTTTCGACTGAGGGCTACAAAGTGCCTGTTATGTTTGCACAAAACGATGATGCTTCTGACGGATACGATATTTTTGATGCAAATAAGATGTTTGGAGACGGCAGTGTGGCAGAGCCTTATTTGATTTGCAACGGAATAAACCTTTGCAAGGAAGAAGTAAGTTCGACAAACTACACGGCAACCATGAATATCAAGTCGTTTGAAAGCCGCAATGTTGATATTGTTGCCGACAACATTCCTGAGGGATACTCTCTTACCTTGATTGACGGAGCTTTGGAAGTTGTGATGAACCAAGGCGATGTTTATACTACCGATATTGCAGAGGGCGAAAACGCAGACCGTTTCAAACTCTTGATAACCAAGAACAATGTCTCGATAGCAGATGTTGCCGAAGCAGAGAGCATAAGAGTTGTGAACAACAATCGTTCAATCAGAGTTTACGGAGGCAAGAGTGTTCGTACAGAAGTGTATAACGCATTGGGACAAAAGGTATATGAGACAAGCGACAGAGTGTTTGACTTGAACAATGTGGCTTCGGGAGCGTACGTTTTGAGGGTTCAAGACGGCAAGAGTGTAAACTCAACTAAGATAATTGTAGAATAGCAGACGAAAATTATTAAACTTTCTTTAGAAAGTTCTTTTTTCTTGTGGTGTCCGAGGCGTCCTGCCTCGGACCTTTTTGTGTTTGGAGGTTTGTGTGTCGAAATAGTCTTGCAGGAGTGAGCAGTGCTTACTCTTGAAGGAAGAAGTCGTCGGAGAAGTTCACCAAGTAGAGCTTTTGTTTGGCTCGTGTTACTGCGGTGTAGAGCCATCGGAAGTAGTCGGGTGTGAGCATGTCTTGTGAGAAATAGCCTTGTTGAATGAAGACTGTGTGCCAATCGCCTCCTTGTGCCTTGTGGCAGGTGAGGGCGTTGGAGAACTTGACTTGCAGGGCGTTGTAGTGTTTGTCTTGTTTTATCATCTGTCTTATTACTGCTTTGTCCGAAGAGTATTGACTATAGTGGTTGTAGAGATTATTGTAGAGGGAGCGTTGTTTGTCTTCGGACAGTGAGGCTTGATTGTCGGAGAGTGTGTCTAAGATGATTGTGAGTTCTATCTCCTGTTGTTCGGGTGAGTCGATAAACTTGACGGCTATGTCTGCAAACTTCATGTCGTAGATGTCTTCGTAGGAGAATATTCGTGTGATTTGCAGCATATCTCCGTTGGCAATAAAGTCCGAGAGGGCTGCTTGGTCGGTCCAATGGTAGTTGTTTTTGACCGACATTATCGTTTCGCCAATGTCGATGAGGTTTTCTTTTTCGAGTATTCGTGTTCTTATGTATTGGTTTATTTGGTTGGCGAGTTTGTTTGTTCGTGTGATTATCAGCACTTCGTTCACTCCGTTTTGTCTGTATTCGCTGCGAAGGGTGTCTTCCAAGTCGAAGGCTTCTACCTTGGAGACTTCTTGTTGGTTTGCGGTTTTGAAGATTGGCAGCTTTATTCGGTTGTTTGCCAATGACCAACGTATGTTTGAGGCGTTTTTTACTATGCCTGATTGAAGTGCTTGTCGAACGACTTGCCTCAGGTGGTGGTAGGCTGTGGGTTGATTGAAGTGTGAGTTGAGATAGTCTTTGTCGAGTGCCGGTGAGCAGGGGCTTCCTATCGGAGGGAGCTGTGCTGTGTCGCCCACAAAGATGATTTTGTTTCCTTGTTTGTTGTTGCAGTGGGTGATAAGGTCGCTCAGAAGGCTGTTTGTGTCGAAAAGCCGTTCGCTTTCGCCAATCATTGATGCTTCATCGACAATGTAGAGTGTTTGGGTGTTTTTGTTTTGTTTTAGTTTGAGGTTTATGTTTCCTTCTTTGTCGGCCGAGGCGTAGTAGATGTGTTTGTGGATTGTTGAGGCGGGCTTTTGCGAATAGCGACTGAGAACTTTTGCAGCTCTTCCGGTGGGTGCGAGAAGTATGGTCTTGATATTGTAGGCAGGCAGGGTCTTTACAAGTGCGGACACCATGCCTGTTTTTCCTGTTCCTGCATATCCGTCGATTATCAAGATGTTTGTGTGTGGCGAATTGAATAAAAATTCATATAGCTTGACCGCAAGTTGTTGTTGGTCTTCGGTGAAGGGGTATTGAAAGTGGTATTGCAGTTGTTGAATGAACATTGGTCTATTTTAGTATCTCGATTTGGTCTTGTAAGCCTTTGGTTGCCTTGGTTTTTGTTTTGCCGTCGGTGTCGCAGTAGATGAAGATTGCTTGATATTCGGGGTGCTTGGCGATAAACGCTTCGGCTTTTTCCATTCCCATTACCATGAATGCGGTTGCAAGAGCGTCGGCTGTGGTTGCAGTTTTGGCAACGACCGATACGCTCAGTAGTGAGTGTTTGGCGTTTTGTCCTGTTTTGGGGTCTATGGTGTGGGTGTATTTTATTCCGTTTTCGACAAAGAATTTGCGATAGTTGCCGCTTGTTACTATGCTTTGGTTTTCTATCTTTATGAAGCTGTTGTATTCTCGTTGTGCATCGGGAGTGTCGCTCGGCTGTTCGATTGCCACTCTCCATTGTTGCCCGTCGGGTTTTCGGTTTGAGGCATATACTTCGCCTCCTACATCGACAATGTGTGAGCAGATGTTGTTCTTTGTGAGATATTGGCTCACTTTGTCGGAAGTATAGCCCTGTGCAATGGCGTTGAAGTCAAGTTGGGTTTGGGGATAGAGCTTTTTTATTGTGTTGTTCTCTATTTTGACTTTGTCGTATCCCACATATTGCATAAGAGAGTCGATTTGTTGCTTGTCTGTTTTGGTACGTTGCTCGTTTGCAAAGCCTTGTGCTTTTACTATTGGGGCGATTGTGATGTCAAAACAGCCGTCTGTCAGCCGTGAGAACTCTTGTGCAGATTGGAAGTTGTCGATAAAAATATCGTTGAGCATGACTTGTTCGTTGGCATTGACCTTGCTGACAATCGAGTTGGGGTTCCATAGCGACAAAGTCTCGTCGATTGCTTTGAATATGCTGTCTATCCCTCGTTTTATGTCGTTTGAGTTTGGCAGTTTGGCTCTTGCGGCTTCTTTGTCGTCGAGGTGGTAATATACAATATGGTAATACGTTCCCTGAACTCTGCCGTCCAAGGTGAATTTTTTCAATTCGCTTTTCCCTTTTTCGCCACAACCGGATAGCAAAAGGGCAATCACGATTGGCAAAAGGCATCTTTGTGCAAGTCTTGTCATATATATAATATGTATAATTTGGTGCAAAGATAGGAAATTCGAGCCATTTTGTACTCCTTTTTGAAACATTGACACGGCTTTTGCGTACAAAATTGTGTTAGAAAAATGGGATTTTTGGGGAGAAAAAGGTAAAAAGTTTTCAACAGATGGTATTTTCTGGGAAAATTGTAGTAATTTTACAAGCTGAAAAGAAGTAGCATATTATGTCGTTAGTCGTTGGAGTTGAGTTCTGTAAGGTTGATTCAAACGGTAGGTTTAAGTTGCCTGTCGCTTTGAAGAAGCAGATTGTTGCGACTGACGATGTGCGATTTGTTGTCAGGAAAAGTATCTACAATTCTTGCTTGGAACTTTTTACGTATTCTGATTTTCAAAAGGAGGTCGAGAGACTTCAAGCTAACTTAAACCCTTACAATCCTGATGCCAAGCGATTATTCAGACGTTTGACGCAAGCCAACATAATCGAGCTTGATGCCAACGACCGAATACTCATTCCTGTGGAACAACGTGCTACTGTCAGTATAGATAAGGATATTGTGGTTGTGGCATCGGGAAAATACATGGAAATCTGGGATGCCAAAACTTACAATGAGATTGACAACGACAACTTTGACTATGTTGCTTCGGCAGAGATGTTGTTGGGTAATGTTGTAAAAGGCAGCGAGGATTTGTAAGAATGGTTTTGGAAGAAGAGTATCATGTACCTGTGATGTTGCAAGAGTGTATCGAGGCTTTGGATATTAAGCCTTGCGGCACTTATGTTGATGTTACCTTTGGTGGTGGCGGTCATTCGAGAGCTATTTTGGAAAAGTTGTCTTCGGAGGGTCGCTTGTTTGCCTTTGACCAAGACCCCGATGCTGTTGCAAATGCTATTGACGATGAGCGATTTTGTCTGATTGAGGAGAACTTTGACAAGTTGTCGGAGAGTTTGAGGCTTTACAGAGCAACAAAGATTGACGGAATTATTGCCGATTTGGGTATTTCTTCTCATCAGATAGATTGTCCCGAGAGGGGTTTCAGCACAAGGTTTGATGGTGCTTTGGATTTGAGAATGGATTATAGGCATGGCTTGACAGCATCGGATGTTGTAAACTCTTATTCGCAGCAGGAGCTTTGCCGTGTCTTTTCAGAGTATGGAGAATTGGGCAATGCTTACAACATATCTAAGCTGATAGCAAGTCGGCAGAGCGAGGGGATTTTTTCGACTTCGGATTTGCAGAACCTTTTGCAGAGACTTGCTCCCAAGGGAAAGGAAAACAAGTTCTTTGCCAAGGTGTTCCAGGCTTTGAGGATTGAGGTCAATCAAGAGTTGGAGGCTTTGAAGAAAATGTTGTCTCAGTCGGCAGGATTGCTTGCAGAGGGTGGAAGATTGGTGGTGATGAGTTACCACTCTTTGGAAGACAGGATAGTGAAAAACTTTATGAAGACGGGCAACTGCGAGGGCGAGGTGAAGAAAGACTTTTTTGGTAATGTGGTAAGTGATTTTGAGGTCTTGACAAGAAAGCCTGTTGTTGCAAGCGAGGAAGAGATGCAATTAAACCCACGCTCTCGAAGTGCCAAGTTGAGAGTGGCAAAAAAAAGACATGGTATATGAAGTGGAATATCAAAAAAGTTGTTCAGGGAGATTTGTTGCTCGGAGGTTGGCTTCGGTCAAATGTGTTGTTGGGGCTTTTTATAGTCTTTTTGTTTGTGTTGTATATCACCAACAGATATAACATTGAGGGAACGGTGAAAGATATTGAAAAATGCTCGAAGGACATCAAGCAACTGCATCAGCAACATATCATGATGAAGACACGGTATCAAAACTCGTCGATGATGCTTGTGCTTTCGGAGAAGTTGGAGCCTGTGGGGGTGAGTGTTTCAAAAGAACCGATTAAAGAAGTTATTTTTATTTCAAAGTAGTCCTATGAATAACGCAAATGACAACGGCCAATTTAATGTCAGGTTATCAATAGTTTATCTGTTGGTGGCAGCAGCGTTTGTTGTTGTTTTGGTTAGGGCTGTCTATTTGAAGACTGCGGAAAAGGACTTCTGGGTCTCTTTGGAACAGCAGCGAATTTTGAGAGATAAAGAGTTGCTTGCAAAGCGTGGAGACATTTATGCGATAGACAGCGAAAGTGGAGAGTATCTTTTGCTTGCAACCACAGAGCCTCAATATGATGTGTATGTGGACTTGGGTGGAGGAAAAGTTCTCAAAAAGGGTAAGGAGACATTTGAACTTACAATATCGGAGCAAAAATTTAATGAGGGATTGAACGGCTTGTGCGATAGTTTGAGCAAGATGTTGTCATATAGAAGCAATGCCAAGTCGTCTGCTTATTATAGAAAGTATTTCAAACAAAAGAGAAAGCAAGGCCGCAGATATGTTTTGGTTGCACAAAAAGTCTCGCAAGAAGAACTTGAAAGAATGAAAACCTTTCCTGTCATTGGCTATAAGAACGAGAAGAAGAAAAGATATGCTTTTGTGGGAGCGGTTCATTATGAGGAAGGCTACAAAAGAGTATATCCTTATTTCCCTATGGCAAGACGAACAATAGGAATAAATGTAACCAATAATGGTTGCGACACTTGTTATAATGGAATAGATGGTGCGTTTTCAAAATATTTGACAGGTATTCACGGAACAAGGAAAGAGCGAAAGATAAATAAAGATGAGTGGGTTCCGATAGACGTAAATGAGAAGATAAAGACCATTGACGGATATGATGTTGTTACCACTTTGGATGTCAGTTTGCAAGAATTGGCAGAAAACTCTTTGAGGAGCTGTTTGGACAGCAATGATGCCGAAAGCGGTTGCGTGGTTCTTATGGAGGTAGAAACAGGATATGTGAGGGCGATTTCGAGTTTGACCTTAAACAAAGACGGAGAGTATGTGGAGAATGACAACATAGCAATATCACATTCCTTTGAGCCGGGTTCCACCTTCAAGATAGTTACTGCCATGATGTTGCTCGACAAGGGGTTTGCAGACATTTCGGACTCTGTTCCGACGGGAGTGAAATACTTTAATGGTAGCGAGAAACCAATCAGAGACGTTGGAGAAGTCAATCGAGGTTTGGTTTCGTTTGAGAGAGCTTTGGAAATCTCTTCAAATGTAGGCATAAGCCAGTTGGTATATAATATATATGGTAGAAGCGACAGAAGAAAGGAGTTTAGAAAAGACTTGATGGAGTATTTCAGATTTGAACGTTTGAATATGGATATAGATGTTCATGAGCCTGCTCCCAAGATAAAGTCTTCCGAAAATATGACCGACCTTTTGAGAATGAGTTTTGGTTATGTTTCAAGCGTAACTCCTTTGCAGATGCTTACCTTTTATAATGCTATTGCAAACAACGGCAAAATGGTAAAGCCTATGTTTGTTCAGTCGATAATAAGTAACGGAAAAGAGATTGAGAGATTTGAACCCGAAGTTATCAATGAGAAGATATGTAAGCAGGAAACAAGAGATAAGATACACAATGTGTTGAAAGGCGTTGTTCAAAATGGTACGGGCAGAAGATTGAAGAGTGCTTCATACGGCATTGCAGGCAAATCGGGTACAGCCGAGATTGGTTATGAAAAGAAGAATGCATCAATTCAGCACAGAGCTTCTTTTGTTGGATACTTCCCTGCCGACAGTCCGAAGTATTCTTGCATTGTCGTGATAAGCAGACCACAAAAGAATCGTACCCATGGAGGAGATTTGGCTGCACCTGTGTTCAGAGATTTGTCTGACAGAGTTGTGGGAACGAGGATTGACTTCAATAACATAAGTCGCAATGATTCTCTTGTGCAGTTTCCTATAATTCGCTACGGAAACAACAAGGATTTTGTGGCATTTTGCAAGAGTTTAGGCTTGATTGCTCCGAGTGTGAATGCACAGTGGGTAAGAGGAAAGGAATTTGACGGCAAGTGTGTTTTGAGAGAACAGAAACTCTCCGACGGAATAGTTCCCAATGTGGTGGGCTTGAGCATAAAAGATGCGGTATATATGTTGGAAAACATGGGAATGAGAGTAAGATTTTCCGGCAAGGGTAAGGTTGTAAAGCAAAGTGTGGCTGCAGGCAGCAAGATAGATAAAAAACATAATTTGATTGTACTTGAATTGCAAACTGCAGGAGCAAAAACAAATAAAACTGAGAAATGAAAAAATTGTCTGATTTATTGAAAGGTGTTGCTGTTTTGCAACGGGTAGGGCAGGCTGACGTATCTATTGACAATGTGCAATTTGATTCGCGAAAGGTGTCTTGCAACACTCTTTTCGTTGCCCAAAGAGGAACTGTTGCCGACGGACATCAATATATAGGTGCTGCAATAGAAAAAGGTGCTGTTGTAATTGTTGCTCAAACTCTTCCGCAAGAGCTTAAAGACGGTGTTGTTTACATAAGAGTTGAAGATAGTTCATATTCTCTCGGACTTATTGCAAGGAATTTTTATGACAATCCTTCTTCTCAGCTGAAATTAGTCGGCATAACAGGAACAAATGGTAAGACAACAACTGCCACCTTGTCTTTCAATCTTTTCTCTTCTTTGGGATTTAAGTGTGGGTTGATTTCTACCATAGTAAATAAGATTGGCGACAAGGATTATCCTACCGAAAGAACAACTCCCGATGTTCTGAGTTTGAACGAACTTCTTTCAGACATGGTTGCCTCAGGCTGTGAGTTCGTTTTTATGGAGGTTAGTTCTCATGCCGTTGTGCAGCAAAGGATTGCAGGATTGAACTTTTCAGGAGCAGTTTTTAGCAATATCACTCATGACCACCTTGATTATCACAAGACTTTTGCCAACTACATAAAGGCAAAAAAGGCTTTCTTCGATATGTTACCCAAAGAGGCGTTTGCTTTGACCAACATTGACGACAGAAACGGAGAAAAGATGCTTGAAGATACAAAAGCAAGGAAGTACTCATATAGTTTGACCAAGCCTGCAGATTTTAAGGCGAAGATTATTGAGAATTGTTTTGAGGGCTTGTTGCTCGAAATCAATGGCAAGGAAGTCAATACTCTTCTTGTCGGCAAGTTCAATGCTTACAATCTGTTGGCTATTTATTCTATTGCACGCTTGTGTGGTGTGAGTGAGAGCGAAACACTGATTGCTCTCAGCAAACTGAGGGCTGCCGACGGAAGATTTGAACCGCATTCTTTGAAAAATGGAGCAGTTGCAATAATAGATTATGCTCACACTCCCGATGCTTTGGACAATGTTATCTCGACTATCAATTCGATAAGAATAGCAGGAAAACTGATAACCGTTGTTGGTTGTGGCGGCGACAGAGACAAGACAAAGCGTCCTGAAATGGCAGCTATTGCACAAAAGGGAAGTGATATTCTGATACTCACATCGGATAATCCTCGAAGTGAAAATCCCGAAAGCATATTGGAAGACATGAAAGAGGGTATCTCAGACATAAGTCAAGTGTTCTGCATTACCGACAGAAGGGAAGCGATTAAACTTGCGGCACAATTGGCAGGCAGCAAGAATGATATTATTCTGATTGCAGGGAAAGGTCATGAGACCTATCAGGAAATAAATGGTGTGAAGCATCATTTTGATGACAAGGAAGAAATAATGAAGTATTGATTATAAAGAGGATAGAGATATGTTATATTATTTGTTTGGTTGGTTACACGATACATTGAATATCCCGGGAGCGGGCGTATTTCAGTATATATCATTCAGAGCGGCAGGTGCAATAATAACGTCGCTGTTAATTACGATTGTGTTTGGCAAAAAACTCATCGAACTTTTGCGAAAAAAACAAGTCGGAGAGACTGTGAGAGATTTGGGATTGGAGGGACAGAAAGCCAAGGAAGGTACTCCAACAATGGGAGGTCTTATCATACTTGCGGCAATTCTTGTTCCAACTTTGTTGTTTGCCAAGCTGGATAACATATATGTAATCATAATGTTGATTACCACCGTTTGGCTCGGAGCTTTGGGTTTTATAGATGATTATATCAAAGTTTTCAAAAAGAACAAAGCAGGTTTGAGCGGCAAATTGAAAATAGTCGGACAAGTCATACTTGGTGTGGTGGTTGGTTGCATGATGTATTTTCACCCCGATATAACAATCAAAGAAAAACAAGAGATTGCAACCTATTCTCAAAATCACAACTTGCAACGACAATCGGACTATCAGCAAGCAAAAACAGAGTTTATGAAAGAGTCTGCACGCTCTACCAAGACTACAATTCCTTTTGTCAAGAACAATGAGTTTGATTATAGTTGGTTGATAAAGTGGATAGGCAAAGATTACAAGGATTATGCGTGGATTATTTTCATTCCTATCGTTATTTTCTTTATCACTGCAATATCAAACGGAGCTAATCTGACGGATGGCATTGATGGTTTGGCAACAGGAACTTCCGCAATTATCGGAGCTTGTCTTGCACTTCTTGCATGGGTGTCGGGAAATATTATCTTTGCCAACTACCTTAATATAATGTATATACCGAATGTGGGAGAGCTTACAATATATATATCTGCCTTTGTGGGGGCTACCGTGGGCTTTCTTTGGTATAACACCTATCCTGCACAAGTATTCATGGGCGATACGGGTTCGTTGGCAATCGGAGGTATCATTGCAGTGTTTGCCATATTGATAAGGAAAGAATTGTTGATACCTATTCTTTGCGGAATCTTTGTTGCCGAAACTTGTTCGGTCGTTTTGCAGGTGTCTTATTTCAAATTTACCAAAAAGAGGTATGGAGAAGGAAAGAGATTGTTCCTTATGGCTCCTTTGCATCACCACTATCAAAAGAAAGGATATGCAGAACCAAAGATAGTTCAAAGGTTTATGATAATCTGTATCATACTTGCAGTAACCACAATAGTAACACTTAAACTAAGATAACACAGATATGAATATAGAAGATTTGGCTGTTCAGGGCAGACGTTCGCTCTATGGCAATTTGGCAGAAAGAAACTATTCCGAATATATACGTTCGCGAAACAATACTCTTCACAATATGTTTTCCGATAGTCGTTCGATGAGACACAAAAACGAGGTCGTGGCAAACATAAAGGGAGTGAACTATGTTGATGATGCAAAGAGTGTCAAACCCAATTCGACTTGGTTTACCTTTGAACAGACAAGCAATCCCATAATTTGGATTTTGGAAGCGGGGGAGAATATACAAGAACTTACATCTTTGGTCGATGAGGTCAAACAGAAAGTTCATACTCTCATAATGGTGGGAGAGGACAGAGCCAATATCAAGAAAACATTTTCGACCATTACGAATTTTATACAACTCAACACTTTGGAGGAGGCTGTCAAGACAGCTTACTATTTTGCAAACGAGCCTGATGTTGTCATTTATTCCCCGGCTTCGGGAAACGAACAAGAGGCAGAAACAAACGGAGAACGATTTTTGAACTTTGTCAATAATTTGTAGGTTGAAAGTCTGATATTTTGTGATGCCATGAAGATAAGTGCTAAAAGGTTTAAGATAGGAGGAGACAAAGTAGTTTGGATAGTATATATCCTTCTGATGCTTATTTCCCTTTTAGAGGTGTACAGCTCGATGGGGAAGGCTGTTTATGACAAAATGGGAGGAGATATTGCAAAAATGTTTCTCAAACATTTCGGCTTATTGCTCGCAGGTCTTCTCATTACATATATCTTTCATCGCATCAAGTATGTTCACTATTCTAAATACATAAAGATTGCTTATGGCGGTTCCGTGGTATTGCTTTTGTTTACTCTTATTTTGGGACGATTGTTCGGAGAGGGAGCAGCAAGATGGATTTCTTTGCCGGGTATAGGACAGTTTCAACCCTCCGAAATAGTAAAATATGTTCTTGTCCTCTATATTGCCAATGAGCTTAGTTTGTTGAAAGACGGTATAAAAGAGAGAAAGAACTTCTATAAGCTGATTGTTAAAATGGCAGTAGTCTGCTTACTTATTTTCCCCGAGAATTTTTCTACAAGTGCTTTGGTGTTTTTGGGTTGCTATGTCATGATTATAATTGCAGGAGCAAAGTTCAGAGATTATATCATGATAGTTCCCGTGGGTTTGTTTTTGTGCTTGTCTGTTCTCGGGCTGTACAAGGTAAATCCCGATATTTTGGAGCGAAGCGGAACATGGTATAGTCGTGTGAATTTGTGGTTGAACTCAGACAGAGAGGAAATTACCCAACCAAACACAGCAACAATGGCAATCGCCACGGGAGGTTTGTTGGGCAAAGGTATAGGAAATACAACTCAGGGACGGTTTTTGAGCGAGTCTCACAACGATTTTATTTTTGCAATCATTTTGGAAGAGGGAGGAATAATCTTCGGTATTGTTGTGGCAGGTTTGTTTTTTGTACTTTTTTATCGGTCGCTGAAAATATCGAGGAATGCAAGGGGGTTGTTCGGAAGGTATGCATCTGTGGGCATAGGGTTCATGATTGTTTTTCAGGCTTTGGTGAACATGATGGTTGCAACGGGTTTGCTGCCTGTTACAGGGCAGACATTGCCGTTCATAAGTTATGGAGGAACATCTCTGCTTGTCAGCAGTGCTGCCTTGGGCATTATGCTGAACATAAGTGTTGAGTCGGCAAAAAGCCAAGATGGAGAAACAGAACGGAGTTCTGAAGAAATGAAACTTGAAGATAATTCTGTGAAATCAGAAGATAATAATGGGGAATTAAAACAAGAATGATATGAAAGCGATAATCAGTGGAGGAGGAACAGGAGGACATATTTTTCCTGCTATTGCAATAGCTAATGCTTTGAGAGCTAAGTATCCTGATGCTCAGGTGTTGTTTGTGGGAGCAAAGGGCAAAATGGAAATGCAAAAAGTTCCACAAGCAGGATACCAGATAATAGGTTTGCCGATTTCGGGTTTTCAGAGAAAGAAACTATGGAAGAACATTGCCCTTCCATTCAAAGTTTTATATTCCACTCTGAAAGCAAAGAAGATAGTCAAATCTTTTTCGCCCGATGTGGTTGTTGGAGTGGGCGGATATGCTTCAGGACCTACTTTGGCTGCAGCTGTGTCAAAACACGTTCCCACAATCATTCAGGAACAGAACTCTTTTCCGGGAGCAACCAACAAGATTTTGGCAGAGCATGTCGATTTGATTTGTGTGGCGTACGACAATATGGACCGATGGTTTGATTACAAAAAGATAGTTTTTACAGGCAATCCTATAAGACAATCCATTTCTAGTTTGGGAGAAAACATTGAGCAAATCAAACTTAAAGCTCTTTCAACATTTTCTTTGGACAAGACAAAGAGAACAGTTTTGGTCGTAGGCGGAAGTTTGGGTGCATTGACTATAAACGAAAGCATATACAATTCGTTGGACTATTTTGAAAAGAATGACATACAACTGATATGGCAGACGGGAAAGTGGTTCTTTGAGAAAGCCAAAGAAAAGGTTGAGAGCTTGAAAAGCAATCATATAAAGGTATATGAGTTTGTCTATGATATGGACTTGGCATATTCTGTTGCCGATGTGATAATATCTCGTGCAGGAGCGATAGCCATTTCTGAACTTTGCATTGTCGGAAAACCATCTATATTGGTTCCTTCTCCAAATGTTGCAGAAGACCATCAAACAAAGAATGCAAGTGCATTAGTATCTAAGAATGCAGCTCTCATGGTCAAAGATGCGGATGCAAGAGAAACTTTGATAAGTGAGCTTGACAGGGTTTTGAATGATGAGGTGTTGAGGCAAAATATGTCGTTCAATATGTCTCAAATGGGAATAAGAGATGCCGACAAGAGGATAGTGGAAGAAATTGACAAACTTGTAAAGAAAAAAGAAAGCAAATGAAATCGAAAACATATTACTTTGTCGGTATAGGAGGAATAGGCATGAGTGCCATAGCGAGATATTTGAAGCAGACGGGCAACAATATTCTCGGCTATGACAGAACTCCTACTG
Source organism: Bacteroidales bacterium (assembly GCA_004551865.1). GTDB lineage: Bacteria > Bacteroidota > Bacteroidia > Bacteroidales > P3 > Onthomorpha. The sequence continues at coordinate 3,026 of SFPR01000002.1, read as the reverse complement.
CCCTTACCGAGGAGTTGGCTGCCGAGGGTATGGACATAAAGTACGAAGATGACCCTTCTCACATAGCAAGCCGACATATCGACATGGTGATTTATACTCCTGCAATAGGAGATGACAATCGTATTTTGCAATATGCAAGAGAAAACGCTCTTGTGGTAAAGAAACGTTCGGAGGTTCTCGGGCTGATTACAAGCCAAAAGAAAACAATAGCCGTTGCAGGTACTCATGGTAAAACAACGACAAGCGGAATGATAGCCCACATATTGACCAAAAGCAATATCGGGTGTAGTGCATTCCTTGGCGGCATATCAAACAACTATCACACAAATTGCCTTATCAATCCTGATTCGGACTATGTGGTTGTGGAAGCCGACGAGTATGACCGCTCATTTTTGCAACTCTCTCCATACATGAGTGTAATAACCTCTGTCGAAGCAGACCATTTGGATATTTATGGCACATTGTCTGAAGTAGAAAAGGCTTTTGCTTGTTTTGCCGACAAGACTGACAAAAGCGGAAAGTTGTTTGTCAAAGACACTCTTTGCGAGCGTATAGATTTTGAACACAAATCTTTGAGCTATTCTTTGCTTGAGCAAACCGACTATCATGCTGCAAACATAAGAGTGAGCAAAGGAAAGTATTATTTTGACTTTTATACTCCCGAGAAGGTCTATTACGATATGCAGATGACTTATCCGGGAAGACACAACATAGAAAACGCAGTTGTAGCCTTGGCTGTTGCATGCTCTTTGGGAGTAGGTGAGTATGAAATGCGTGCAGCTTTGAGTTCATTCTCGGGAATGAAGCGTCGTTTTGATTTGAGACTGAAAACCGATTCGACGATTTATTATGATGATTATGCACATCACCCTCAGGAAATAGATGCAACTATTTCTTCTTTGAGAGAGTTGTATCCCGACAAGAGGCTTTGCGGAGTATTTCAGCCCCATTTGTATTCGAGAACGAAGGATTTTGCCGACGAGTTTGCAAAGTCTTTGGAACAACTTGACGATGTGATACTTTTACCAATATATCCTGCAAGAGAAGAGCCGATTGCAGGAGTGTCGTCAAAGATGATATTGCACAAAATCAATAAAATGGATAAGTATTGTGTCGATAAATCTCAACTTTTTCCTTTGCTTGAAGCATTAAATCCCGAATTGCTTGTAACCATGGGAGCCGGAGATATTGACAAATTGGTCGAACCTATTACAGATTTGTTGAAAGAAAATGAATAAGAGAGCAATACGGTTTTTCATTATTCTCATACTTGTGATTATTGTTGTGATTGTCGCCAACATAAGCATGAGAAATTTTGGTATTGCCCAAATTAATATCACCGTTGAGTATGCCGGTGGTGATACACTCATTGATAAGAGAGACGTTTCGACCATGATTTCAAAACGATTTGGCAATCCCCTTTCCAAAAAGAGGAAAGAGGTAAACGGAGAGGAGATTGAAGAATACCTTTTGAAACAAAATTTTGTCGCGAATGCGAATGTCTATCTTACTTTGGGAGGTAAACTCAATGTGGAAGTAAGACAAAACAGACCGATTGCACGAATTTACACATCAGATGGCGGACAATTCTATGTAGATGAGAACAAAGAAGTTTGTGATATTAGCAAAACAAGAGCTGCAAATGTTTTGATTGTGAATGGAGATTTGAAAACAAGAGTGAAAAGAAAGACAATTATCGACTCGGTTGCTTTCCCCATCTACAACGATATTTGCAATATGGTGTTGGCAATCAACAAAGATGACATTTTGAAACATCAGATAGATCAGATATATTATTCCAAAAAAAAAGGCTTTCAGTTGCTTCCAAAAGTGGGAGATTATGTAATTTTGTTGGGCAGTACCGAAAGCATGGAGGAAAAACTGAACAAGTTGCATTATTTGTACAAGTATGGATTTTCAAAGCATGGTTGGGATAATTATAGTGAAGTGAATTTGGAATTTAACAATCAAGTGATTTGCACGAGAAAATAATCAAAATTTTTGAAATATGGAAAACATAGTAGTTGGTATAGATGTAGGAACGACAAAGATTGCCGTTTTTATAGGACAAAGGGATGAAGAGGGGAAGATATCTATCATAGGAATGGGTAAGACAACCTCAAGCGGTGTAGAAAGAGGAGTTGTTAAAAATATAGAACTGACTGCAACTGCTATCAAACAAGCGGTCGAGCAGGCAGAAGCAATGGCAAATTATCAGGTTAAAGAAGTATATGTAGGTATTGCAGGACACAATATAAAGAGTCAGCCTCAAAGAGGCAATATAATGATACCGGAAGACGACCACATCATAACAATACAAGATGTGGAGAAGTTGAAAAAAGACCAGAATAACATTGCACTTCCTCCGGGGGAACAAATTATTCATGTTATTGCTCAAAGTTATAGTATAGATGGAGATGCAAGCACAATCAATCCTGTCGGAAGAGTGGGAAAGTGCTTGGCAGGAGACTTCAATCTGATAACGGGTAATGTTGCCAATATACAAAATGTTTATCACAGCGTGCGTCTTGCAGGCTATACGGTAAAGGAACTTATATTGGAGCCTATTGCCTCGGCAGAAGCAGTAGTCAATAATATGGAAAAAGATGCAGGAATATGTCTTGTCGATATAGGAGGAGGAACAACCGACATTGCTATTTTCCATGAGGGCATTTTGAGACATACGGCAGTCATACCGTTGGCAGGCAATGTGATAACAGAAGATATAAAGGAGGGTTGTTCAATAATCAAAACTCAGGCAGAGGCTTTGAAGATAGGTTTCGGAAGATGTTTGGAGACAGACAATTCGCAAAATGAAATAATTTCAATACCGGGTTTCAGAGGCAAACCGCCAAGAGAAATATCTGTCTTGACACTTACCAAAATCATGAAAGCAAGGGTAGAGATGATTTTGGAACAAATACAATATGAGATACACAATACCGATTTTAGCAAAAAGTTGATTGCCGGTATAGTATTGACGGGAGGAGGAGCAAAAATCAGGGAAATAGTGAGCCTGACAGAAT
>SFPR01000064.1 GCA_004551865.1 Bacteroidales bacterium | reverse complement strand
GTAATTTCCTATTGCGTTATTTTAACGTTTGTGGAAATTACATACTTTCAGTTTGCGTTATTTTTTCTTGCCTAGAATTTTTTGGGCGGCGACTGTTACAATCAAGATAGACCCTGTAAACGGCGTTCCTTATAGTGATATTCTGCGATTTCCTACGAATATTCAGGGAGCAAGTGCCACTAATATGGTAACCTTTGCCTCGGCAAGCAGCACAACACCTGCTGTGTTCTATGTTAATGATACCCTCAAAGGTTCTTATTCTGCATTTGATTTGTCGGGATCGAAGTTTTTGAGATTTGAAAACATCAAGGTACTTCCTTCAAAATATTATCAGGACAATTTGGGCGGAGTGTCTGCCGAGAGGAATGTGGTTCTCATGTCTTCGACCACAAGTAATATAGAGTTCAAAAAATGTAGCTTCCCTGCAAGTGTGGTTTATGGAGCTGATAATACTCAGAGCGTTTGCTCTCATATTCCTACAAGTATCATTGAGGTGTCGGCGGCAAACAACATTACGATTGATAGTTGTACCTTTGGAGCTATTGCAACAAAGGTTATAAATATAAAAGGTATGTCTCCGACTGCCATGTCTTCCGGCATTGTGCTAAGAAATAATACCTTCAACTATGAAGCTGTTACAATCAATGGTACTGCAACAGTGTCGGACAATGTTGTGTATGCAGAGTATAACGATGGATTGATTGTAAGCGGAAATACTTTCGTTGCAAACCCTGACAGACCTACGTTGGGAGGAGAGAAGTATGCGATGATGTTGCAGTCCGCTAAGAATTTCAATATTAACAAGAACACTTTCTCTTTGGAAAAGATTACTGCAATCGGTCTTTCGCAGATAATTAACGGCTCTGCCAAGATTGCCAACAACAAAATCAGTATAAACAATACCAACACAGGCGTAGGAAATATCCATACTTCATGTATCAAGTTCTTGTCGGGAGCCGGTGTTGATATTGTATATAATAATATGTATGCAGCCGATGCTTCCCTTCAAGGTAAACAGGCAACTGCTTTGAATTTGGGTAGTCAGGGACAAACAAGTGCCAATATCAATGTCAAGAACAACATAATAGTTTCCGAAGGTTTGGGATTTGCAGCATGGTTGAAGCCTACAGGTGAGTCTGTAAACTCATTCACGCTTTCTAACAATATGTACTATAAAGCTCAAAGCTCATCAACCAATCCGCTTTTCAAATACAACACGACTAATGTGGAAGATGCTGCGTCTTGGCAGACATTAACTTCGGAGACAGCTTCGTATTACACAGAAGACCCTTTGTTTGCAGCATGGAATGACTTGAACTCCACAAGTACGTTCTTGTGTGAGAAAGGTGTTGCGATAACAGGAGTTACCGATGACTTCTATGGAAGAAGCAGACCGGCAACAAATCCTTGTATTGGAGCCTTGGAGTTTGAACCTCCTACAAGCAACATTCACGTTTTGTCGGTAACAATCAACAACGGCGACTATGAACAAACAGAAAGCGGCTTGGGAATGTATTCAAGTTGTAACTTCGGACAAGAAACCGTAAGTGTATCTTACAGAAACATCAGTGCCAATACCATACCTGCCAATACTGCAAGAATGTATTACAGAATTGATAACGCCACTCCTGTAAACGGAGGTACAATCAACCATGATATTGTTCCGGGTGAAGATTATGTGTTCACATTTACTCAAACCGCAGATTTGTCTTCAACAAGTACGATTGCAACAAGAACTTTGACTGCTTATTCTTCTCTTGTTGCCGATACGGTAAACACAAATGATACGGTGAGAATACTCATCAATTCAAGGTATCAGCTTCCTGCCATGGCAACTCAAAATGTCAATGTGAATTATGGAGATGCTGCCACGGTAACAATAACTTCCAACGATTCGATTTATTGGTTCAAAAACCTTGATGACCAAAATTATTTCTTGAAGTCTCATGTTCTTACCACAGAGCCTCTGTACAGCGATACCACATTCTATTTTTCGGCAAATCATGAAGCTCCTGTTTTGAAGATAACAGAATTGCAGTTTAGCAGAACGGCAAGTGTAGATGAGGGTATCACCTCTCCATTGCCTTCATGGGTTACAACAGCAAACGCATACGAAGTAAGTAACTTGGGAGATGGAGATATTGACTTGACAGATTACAAGTTTGTTTACTATTCGGGTACATCTGACAATCTTCCTACCACGGCAACCAAAACTTATACCTTCCCTGATGGATATATACTTGCAGCAAACAGCTCTGTTGTACTGTTACCTGTCAGTGCTACCTCAATATCTCAAGATGGTGTGCTTGGAATTGGAACGGGAACGGTAGCAACCAATAAGAAAACAGGATTTGTAATCAAAGATGCTGCAAATGCCGTTGTTGATGCGGTGGCTGTAAACGGCGGTGCTTTTGTTGCAGCTCACGGAGTGCCTGGTACAATATGGAACGGCTTGTCTTCAAATCTTACATTGACAGGTACAGCCGGCGTTGTGAGAACATCAGCTTCTGCCAACACTCAAGCAGGTTGGGTAAAAGCCTCTGCAACAAATCCGATGACAATAGGAACATACGACAATAGTCTTTCGGTTTATGAGAATAATGGTTGCTTGGGACACAAGGCTGTATGCAACATTCATATTCAAAATACACCAACCTACAATCCTGGAATTGCAGAAGTAAGCTTTGTAGGAATAGACCAAGACAGCGTATGTACCCTCGGTTTTGAACAAGTCAAAGTCAAGATTTCCAATATGGGATTGCAGCCTGTTTCAAACATTCCAATATCTTATTGGAGTGTAAAGAACGGAGGAGTGTTTGAACAATATACCGACACATATACAGGAACAATAAACCCATTTGAGTTTGCAGAGTTTGTACTCTCTCAACCTCTAAACCTTGTTGCCAACACAGCAACAACAACCTTTGATGTATTTGTTTGTACTACCTTAGCTGAAGATATTGTTCACGACAATGATACTTCGTCAATACAAATTGTTTCTTTGAAAACTCCTACGGCTCCTTTGTCGTCTGATGTTTCCATTCCGTATGCAAGCTCAACCACATTGACGGCTACAAGTCCGTTTACTACAATTTGGTATGACGACCCTTCAACACACGTCGAGCTGTCAAGAGGCGATTACACTACACCTTTATTATATACTACGGATACTTTCTATGTGGGAGCTTTGCTCGAAACTGCGAGTGTTGAAGTATTGGGAACGGGAACTGCAACCAATACAAGTGATGCAGCACCTACACCATTTGCTTACAGCAAACAACAAGTCAAAGAACAATATTTGTTTAAGGCAGAAGAGTTATCCACATTGGGAGAAGGTGTAATAACATCTTTGGGCTTCAAGGTCAAGACAGAGAATGCCAATGTTACCATGACCGACTACACTATCAAGATGGGAATGACTAACGAAACGGAACTATCCACTTGGCTTGGCAACTTGCAAGAAGTTTACTCCAATTCGGTAACAATAACAAAGACACCTCCAATGTCGGAAGTTTGGAAAGACATGAGCTTTGCAACACCATTCTATTATGACGGAGTATCCAACCTTGTTATCGAAGTATGTTATAGCACAACTACAACAACGGGAAAAGTTAAGACTTACAATTCTACAACAGACTTTACTTCAACCATTGTATATCATAGCGCAACTAATAGTGCCTGCCAATATTCCGGAGCTCCGACTGCAACATACACCAAACGTCCTAATATGCAATTTGGAATTAACAAGTATGGTTGTCAAAGCGAAAGGACACAAGTTGTGGTGAATGTTGCACCTGCTCCAAGCTGTGAGGTAGGTTTGCCTCAGGTTGTAGCACCTCAAGACAATGCCATAGTGATGTCAGGTATTGCAACGCCTATACAAGTAGAGCTTAAGAACTTTGGAGCAGATTTATTGTCAAGTGTAGATTTGCATTGGTCAATAAACGGAGTTGAACAAAGCGTTTACAACTGGACAGGTTCATTAGCTCAAAATGCCACAGAGGTTGTAACTCTCGGAAACTACACATTCACTTCCGGAGAAGTTGATTTGGTTGTTTGGTTAGTAAAAGATTGCGACAGCGAACACACAAACGACACAGTCAGATCTCATTTCTCCTCATGTATAGGAAATAACAATTCTGAAACAATCGTAACCATCGGACCGGATGCAACAGATAACTACTCTTCGATAGGCAATTTGATGGCAGATTTGACCGCATCGGGTGTTTGCGGACCTATAAGAGTTGAGATTAAGGCAGGCACATACGATGAACAAATCACAATACCTGGCATTTCGGGACTATCAGAAACAAATTACATCAGATTTGTGGGACTTGCTGCCGACAACAGCCAGACAATTTTGACATACACGCCTGCTCCTTCTGTCGAAGACAAATATGTGATAAGCATGGACGGAGTAGAAAACATACATTTTGAGAATTTGACTTTGCAATGTGCCGACACAACTTCGGTAAGCTCAGTAAACATAGAGAACTCATCAAATATCAGCTTCACCAATGTTCAAATGCTTTCTCAAAAGAGCATAACCAACACAATGCTTAGAGTTGCCAAGACATCAGACCTTGTTGTTTCTGCAAGCAACTTTGTCGGTTCGGCAATACAATTTGAAGTTTTTGACACGACAAGTTCTTTAACAATGACCAATAACAATTTCTTGGAATTTGGTTTGAGTGGTATCAAGATAGATAAAGCAGAAGACGTGGTATTGACTGACAACTATCTTTCAACAGATACATCAAAGGTTGTTGTATCTGCAATCGACCTATCCAATATTGGCGGAAATCTTCAAGTAATGTCCAACATCATCTACTTAAAGAAAGGAACTGCCGTAAGAACCGGTATATCGTTAAAGAAGATTACCGCAACACAATTTACACCTGCCTTTGTGGCAAACAATGCAATCTCGATGATAGGTTCGAGAACTTCATCTTCGGCTTTGGCATACGTCGGAATAGACATTGATACCACCGATTGGATGAACGTTTACTATAATACCGTTTACTTGGAGCCGTCAAAGGGCAACAACACAGCATCAAAATGTTTGTCCATAGGCAAAGTTGGTTCCAACATCTTTGTTCAAAATAACAACTTGGACAATAGTGGCAAGGGATATGCCTACTATGTTCAAACTCCGGGTACACAAATTGCACTCTCAAACAACAACAACTACATAACCAACGGAAGTAAGTTCGTATATTGGTTGAGCGACAAATCGACTTTGGCATTGCTTCAAACAGCAAACTCTATGGACGCACAGTCAGTAAGTGTCGAGAACTCGTTTGTCAGTGATTCCGTTTTATCATTGACATTCCCTACTGACATTGTAAGAGTTGCCGAACCGATAGATGATGTTCCGGTAGATATAGAGGGACATTTCAGACCTGTGTCTCCAAAGCCGACAATTGGAGCATACGAATATCAATTTGCAGGCAACGATACAGGTATTCCGAGAATAATTAACCCTGTTCAAGGAGACGAATATGTAGAGGGCGACCCTATGACAGTCGAAGTAGAGTTGAAAAACTTTGGTAATTATAGCATCAGCAGTGTAGATCTTGTTGCAGTACTCAAACCTACAAGAGATTCTGAGACAGCAATTCAAATGCTGAACGAAACATGGACCGGAATGTTGGCATCTTTGCAAACCACAACATATACTTTCACCGGTACTTTCACACCACCATTGAACGACCCATATACAGACGATTTGTATGTAATGGTATATACGGTCATGGAAGGAGATACAGTCCCTATGAACGATACGGCTTACACCTATTTCTTGTCAGTTCCTGCAAAGGACTTGAAATTGGAATCAACGGTACAGATAACGGAACGTTGTGTTTTGAGAGATGTACAGATACAAACCAAGATTAAGAACGTAGGAGAAAGGAACATAGAGCAGGGAGATATTGTTCAACTAACCTATTGGATTGAAGACAGACCTGATTTGACTGTTACCGAAACTTTGACATTCCCATACACCGACATAACCACACAGACACCTTACCAAAATCTGCAACCGGGAGCTTCATTGACTTACACCTTCAACACCCATGCCGATTTGTATCCTTTGGGAACAGAAGATGTTGCATGGAGATTGTGGACTTGTGTCAAGACTGTGGGCGACAATCAGCAGTTGAATGATACTGCATCGGCAGCAAAGGTTGTCAATTCCAAGGTATCACCACCTGCACCAACCGTTACAGACGACTATATTCCATACGGAACATGGGGACACCCTATGGCAGAACAAGTAAACAACTTGCCAATTAAGTGGTATTCCAACATGAACTCGCCGGATCCGTTCTATGCGCCTACAAGCTACAACACATCTAAAGTATATACTACTTCGCAGTTGTTTGACGACACAACATTCTATGTGGGAGTGAACGCCTCGGGAGCATACCCTTGTGCGAGCGACAGAACAGCTGTTACCGTACACTTGGATCCGAGAGCTGCCATCGATGCTTCGGCACACGTTGTTGTTGAACCGCCGGCAGACGCATGGGTATATATGACAACAGGTGATACAATCAAGGTAATGTTGAAGAACTATGGCACACAACCAATCAACAATATACCTGTATCATACTCAGTCAAGCCAACCTCACCTTCAACAGCTGAAGCAACCATCGTAAATGAAGTTTGTGCAGAAACCATTCAGCCAAACCAACAATACATTTATACTTTCAATGCTTTGGCAGATATGTCAAATCCGTCAAAGACATACGCAGTGAGAGCATGGACAGATATGCCGGGCGATTATACAGCATTGAATGACACAACCAACGTAACCCTTTCGGTAAGACCAAAGAACGGAGGCACACTATATTGTGCAGGAAACGTAGGTAGTGCAGAAAGTTTGGATATTTCAAGAGTTCAACTCGGAACAATGGATAATCCTACAACACCTTCCGGAAACACCTACTCAAACTTCACAACTGACGAGACTATAACCATGCCTGTTCTTTACAAAGGAGTACCGGACCAGATGAACATACATGTAGAAAACTCCACACCAATGGAAGCGGGTTCTCAAGTTGGAGCATGGGTCAGAGTATTCATTGATTGGGACAGAAACGGAGAGTTTGCAGCCAACGAATGTGTGTTGAGCGACACCGCATATTCGGGAGCTGTTGTTTCGGGAACAATCAACGTTCCGGCAAATACAATCAACGGAATAACCAGAATGAGAGTTATGTTGAAACAAGGAGGAAACCAAGAAGAGTTTTCGGCTTGCGACAATCTCCAAAGGGGAGAGATTGAAGACTACTTGGTATTTGTCAAAACAGCAAAGCAGGTCAATGCAGAGCTTAAACGATTTGTATCGCCGACAGAACTTTCTTCCAACGTACAAACTCCTGTGTCTGTATTGATGCGAAATGCAGGTTTGAACCCTATGACATCTGCCAACATAGTATGGCAGTTCAATGACCAGCCTGCAACAACCTACACTTGGAACGGAAACCTTATGAGTGGAGAAATAGAAGTCGTAAATCTCGGAAACGTAAATCTCAATTTGGGAACAAATACCTTTATTGCATACGTCGATCTTGCGGCAGACGAAGACCGCGACAATGACACGGTAAGAGTAGATTCGTACATATTCAGAACCTTTGTCGTTCCGTATGCAACATCGTTTGACGAGGAGGAGGGCAACGACCACTTCTATGCTTACAATGCGAGTGCGTTAAACCCAACAAACTGTTGGGAAATGGGACAACCGGATGCAGATAACAGTGCAATAAAATCGGCATACTCCGAACCAAATTGTTGGAAGACCAAACTCTCGGGAACACACCCTCAAAACAATGAAAGTATCTTGTATTCTCCAATTTTCGATGTAAACATAGTAAAGCCTGACACTTTGAGCTTCATGTTGAGAATGCACACTAACGCGGGTGCAGCCAAGATGTATGTTGAGTATCTCAATTGGGAAGGCAAATGGGTATTACTCGGAGCAAAAGAAGACGGCTACGGAGACAACTGGTACAATAATGACGACAACTACTTTGATGGAACAAAGTCGTGGACAAAGGTAGTCTATTCATTGAAACACCTCAACTATTTGTTCGGAAACAATTTCCAATTGAGATTTGTTTTCAGCTCTAAT
>SFPR01000020.1 GCA_004551865.1 Bacteroidales bacterium | reverse complement strand
GGGTCTATCTTGATTGTAACAGGAGCGCCCACACCGCAAACTTCCAACACTTTGAATGCTTGTCTGAAGTCCTCAAACGTTCTTGAAGAAGCAACTCCTGACACATTTCCTATCGCATAAACGCCATTCATCGGTCCATCGCAAGACACAATCTCATATACTATTGTATCATTGTCGGTATTCCAATCCACATCCGGCGGCAAAATATCCGTCCATGCTGTTACCTTTCTAAATCCCGGTGTGAGGTTCAACGAACTTGTTACGTTAAACATAGTCGAATCGCCCGAAGCAAGATTGCCATTCCATGTTGCATTTCCCGAAGAGCCGTCATCGGTCGAGTAACTTACCTTTATCTGGCTCAATGGCTCTGAACCGTCATTTCTCAAATACACTCCGAAGTTGGAATTGGTATTTGCACTCACCGTCTGATTGGCAGGCTGAGCCAAAACGGAAGACAAAGCCGCATCTACCGGCAACACACAATTATCAACAAAGTCAAATTTGAAATTGACCTTGTAGTTAATTAGTGGTTCTGCCGAACTGAATGGAGCAGTACAAGCCTCAACGAACGATGTTCCTGTTTGAACGAACTGACCTGTCCTATAATCGCCGCTTGTCGAGATACACTCAACCTTGGTCACTCCTCCGGCTGTGGATACCGCTCCCCAACAAGTTTTAATCATTATATCGCTCACTCCGTCCCACAAAAATGGCTCATTGAACTGAATGTATTGCTGACCAACGGGCGGAGTTACAAAAGTAGGATTGTTATATACATTCGTAAGAGTACTTGCCGAATACTGATATTGTGTCTCCAAAACCCAGTCAGGGGACACATTACCTATATAGAGATTAAAGTTCGGCAACACAAAACCTGCCGCCGATTGAGTAACATCATAATACAATCCTCCAATTTCTCCTGCTGTAAATCCTGCTTCGGTCAATTCCTCAACAGAATATCTCATTTGGAACATCGAAGAGAGCTTGTTTGTTGGAATCATCAACTCTTGGTTGCTCGTCTGTGTCTCTCTTATCTTTTTACTACCGGCATACGGTCGTATTGTGTTATATCTCGCATAAGTATCGTAAACAAACGGATACCGAATTTGATTTCCTTTGGAATCGGTTGCAATCACTCGCCAAAAAGTAGGTTGTCCGAATCCGTTAAATGGTATATGTCCCTCGTATGTGTTGGTTGTGGCATCTACCAAAACCATATTCACCGTTGCAAGTTGAAATACTCCGTTATCATCTTGTTGTTTGTATTCTATCTTCACTGCATCTGCCGCCGTGGACATCGCACCTCCCGCATCCAATATCTGCATACTCACAAGCACATCGCTACATGTAGGATAGTTAGCAAGTGTGGGAGCTTTGTTAATAGCTTTTATTCTTGGCACTCTCACCTCATTTCCTGCCACGCTTGCAACGAACAAACGAACATCATCTATAAACCAACCTGAGAAATCCGCTGCTGTACCTGTCGAAGCAGGAACAACAAATCTGAACTGAACTTCGGTTGCACTTGCAGTCAGTGTCGAATACAAATAAAATATCTCATTTCTCCAATAAGTGCTGTCCAAATCTGACAAAGGGATATTGACATTACCCTGCCAATAGTTCACCTTTTTGAAACTGCCGTCAAAACCGCTCTGAACTCCCGCACCATAGCTTTTGTCATAACAACTCGGATTGGCATCTCCTCCCGAAAGGGTCAAAGTTGCCCATGTTCCGTTTGGTTTTCTTACCTCTACACGACCTCCATTTTGGTTATTCAAAATCGGAATGTGGCTAAACTCCAAACGAGTTGCACAACCTGCGGGAATTTGAAACGTAGGAGATGTTATCATTATTTCTCCCGAGTTCGGTATCATTCTCACAGATTTGCTTCCTGTTGCGGCAAGGTTGTTGTAAACGACCACATTTGTCGGGTCTGAGACAGTCCAGCCCGCAGGAATTCCGTTTTCAAAATCTGCATGGGTCAATAAAGTAGGTCCCTGCGCATTGACAAATCGCCCTGCCAATAGCAGAAACAGCACCATAAGAAGTGAATATTTTCTCATATCTCAAAAACTTTTATCATTTCAAAATCAAATACTTAGTTGCTTTCATTCCTAAAAACAATCTATCTAAACTAACTCGCAAATATACAATAATTTATTATTCTGACAAACATTTCTGCGAAAATTCAGACACTAAAACTACACCCTTAGTTAGTTAGCGAATGTTAAACCCTTAAAAACAATTCGCCGTTACGGCAAAAAATTCATCAACTGATTGAAAAAATCATTACCTTTGCCGCATGAAAAAATTGATACTTTATTTTGTTCTATTGTCGGCTTGTTGCATTGGAGCAAATGCTCAACAGGATAGTTTGTATATGTTTGATATGAGCATAAATCCAAAAGGTCTTATTGCAAAAGTGTTTCTCAATACCATAGATGGCAAAATCGACAAAGACAATCCTTTCTCCTACTACAACAAAAGCTCAAATGAGAAGATAGAACCCTCATCTCTTCCGAAAGAATTGAGAATAAAGCTCAAAAAGAACAAGAAACTCAACAGTCACTCCTACTTTTTCAAGTATCCGAAGCTGAAAGAGGTGGTCTCTCGTGCCAACTACGACCCCAAACACAACGAATATCTTTTTTATACGCCGCTTGAGGGGCAAAATCACTACAAAATACACAAGATAAACTACAAATACTCCGACAAATCGCTGAAAAAACTCGAGAGTGTGCAGATAATGTACATTTCTTTCGTAACCGGAACAATCAAAATGAGAGATTATAACTTCAAAAAGAAATAATACCAACAAACATGAGAAGATATATTTCAGTATTGTGCCTTGTCTTTGCCGGATTTGTTGCAGACAACACCATGGCACAAAGAATTGAGGAGGCTTGTGAAATAATCGGCACAAGCATCGAAGGAAACGTTTATAAAGAATTTACAATTGATGGTTCGGGATTTCTTTCCTATCTGTGGAGCGGAAAGAATAATTCTCAAACCTCGCTGAGTGTTGATTTAATTCAAACAACCGTCTCAAAGGAAATCACCAACAGCGGTTACAAAGTGTGGATTAACTGCATTGACGGGGTGAATTGCATAACCGAAAAGGGTATTGTGGGCAAAAACGAGAACTTTTACGGAGAGTACAACCGAACTTACCTTCCTGCAAAGAGCGAAAGCGACATGAATGCCATATATTACCAAATGGAATACTTGTTGCAGCTTGCCAACGAAATAAGATAATCAAGCGGCAAACCAAAACAACAAATCAACATCAAGCAACTGAAAATCAAATCTTTGATTTGACAAAAATAAAACGCCGTTTCGCAAAAATAAAACGGCGTTTTATTTCGACAAAACGGCGTTTTACGACAACAAATCGCCGTTTTATTTTTTCAAGACAAACTTTTGCTAAAACGCACCTTAAAAACCAACAAAATATTACAGAGAGTTCTCACTCTCAATCTCGTTCACAAGACACTCATACCACTCTTTGGAAAAACGTCTTATCAAAGGCTCTTTCAAAAGTTTGTAAAGAGGCTCTGCGTTCGAACTTTTGAGAGCATCTTTGCAAATATCCCATTCATGATAATTGACAGCGGTAAATTCCCCATAGTCTTTCACTCTTATGGGATAAAGATGACAAGAAACGGGTTTTGGAAAATCAATTTTACCCTGACGATATGCCGCCTCGATTGCACAAAGAGCCGTTCCGTTTTCAAACTTGACGAAAACACATTCCTTTCCGTCCATTATTTTTGTGCATAATTCTCCTTCGATATCCCTTTCCCAAAAACCATTTTCGACAGCCTTTACCGCCTTTTGCTCCATAAACGGCTCTATATAGGGCATCAATTTTTCTATAATCTCAATCTCGCTTTCCAAAAGCGGAGCGCCTGCATCTCCTTCGACGCAACAACAGCCCTTACACTTTGTCAAATCGCAACAAAAGCTCACATTTTTGACCTCTTCACTCACTATACTTTCTCCAACCAACAACATACTCTCTCTTTTTTTTGCTGCAAAAGTAAGGAAATAAGCGATGATTTTCGTATTTTTGCACAATTATTTTACCAAACGACAAAATTTGCAAGCATGGAAGCGAAAGAAGAAAGCACAGAGAAGACAAACTTAAACTTCATTGAAGAGATAATTACCAATGATTTGAAAAGCGGAAAACACAAGAGCATCATAACACGTTTTCCTCCCGAACCAAACGGATATTTGCACATAGGACACGCAAAAAGCATCTGTTTGAACTTCGGAGTTGCAAAAAAATATGGCGGAAAGACCAATTTGAGATTTGACGACACCAATCCTGTAAAGGAAGACACCGAATATGTAGATTCAATCAAAGAAGACATCAAATGGTTAGGCTTTCAGTGGGCAGAAGAACACTATGCGTCAGACTATTTTGAACAACTATATCAATGGGCTGTGGAATTGATAAAAAAAGGCTTGGCATACGTCGATGACCAAAGCCTTGAACAAATGAGAGAAAACCGAGGCACAGTACAGACTCCCGGAAAAGACAGCCCATATCGCAACAGAAGTGTGGAGGAGAACTTGGATTTGTTCGAGAGAATGAGAAAAGGAGAATTTCCCGACGGAAGTAAGACCCTCAGAGCGAAGATTGATATGGCTCACCCCAATATGCACATGAGAGATCCGATAATGTATCGAATTATTCACACCTCTCACCACCGCACGGGAGACAAATGGTCAATCTATCCGATGTATGACTATGCTCATGGCGAGAGCGACTCGATTGAGAACATAACCCACTCGATTTGTACTTTGGAATTTGACATTCACCGACCGCTGTACGATTGGTTTATCGAACAACTCGGCATCTTTCCTTCACATCAATACGAGTTTGCGAGACTTAACCTCAACTATACGGTAATGAGCAAACGCAAACTCTTGCAGTTGGTAAAAGAAAACTACGTTAGCGGCTGGGACGATCCGAGAATGCCGACAATTTGCGGTCTTAGACGAAGAGGATACACCCCCGAAAGCATACGAAACTTCTGTGAAGACATAGGAGTTGCCAAAAGAGACAATGTGATTGACTATGCAAGATTGGAAAACGCCTTGAGGGACGACCTTAACAAGCGTTCGCAAAGAGTAATGGCTGTTTTGAATCCCGTAAAGCTGATAATCGACAACTATCCCGAAGGGAAAACCGAACTACTTTCGGCAATCAACAATCCGGAAGACGAATCTGCCGGCACAAGAGAGGTTAGTTTTTCAAAAACTCTTTACATCGAGAGAGACGACTTCATGGAAAATCCTCCAAAAAAGTACTTCCGCATGACCCCGGGACAAGAAGTGAGACTGAGATACGCCTACATAGTTCGCTGCACAGGCGTCGATAAAGACCCTGAGGGCAACATAACAGCCGTTCACTGCACATACGATGAACAATCTCGCGGAGGAAACGCCCCCGACGGCAGAAAGATCAAAGGAACTATCCACTGGGTCGATGCAAACAACCACTGCAATGCGGAGGTAAGGCTGTTTGAGCGTCTGTTCCAAAGCGAAAGTCCCGATAAAGTCGAAGAAGGACACAGCTTTTTGGAAAATCTCAACCCCGATTCTTTGAAAGTGTTGCAAAATTGTAAGGTTGAGAAATTCCTTTCTACAACAAAACCTTTGGACAAGTACCAATTTGAACGCTTGGGCTACTTTTCGACAGACTACGACAGCACTTCGGAACATCTTGTCTTCAACAGAGCCTGCACACTTAAAGATTCGTGGAACAAAAAGTAAGCAATCAAACCAAGGATTTATGAAAAAAATATTTTTAATACTCGTAATGGCTTTGTGTTGCAGCAATATATTTGCACAACAGAGGCACAGATTGTCAAATGGTGAGCCTTACGACATCTTTTTGAGCGTAAGACCGACCGCAGGTATGGCTTTGGGCGATTTTAACAAGAACTATACCTATGTATATGGGGCAGATCTTGCCTTTGAAATGCAGTTGGAAGAAACAAAGCTCGGCTTGGGGGTAACAATCGGTTATAACTATTGCGTACCTCAGTCTTTCAAGCTCTCATATCTTCCTGCCAAATATAATTGGGCTGCACATCAAGTACCAATTCTTCTTACTGCCAACTACTATCTTTACAACGAAGTATTCAAACCCTTTGTCGGAATAGGCATTGGGGCAGTGTGGGGAAGATATGACTACAGCCTCAGCTCGCAAGCAAGTATCGACCAATACTATCTGCAAGATTTTGAAGGGCAAAGCGGTTGGCGTGCAACGATTGTGCCAAAGGTCGGATTGCTTGTAAGCACCAATCACCGCCATGGCTTTGGTATTGAATTTTCTCTGCCTTATTGCTTTGGTGCATGGCGATTGGAAACACAATATTCGGCAAACGTTGCCTTCAACTATACTTTTATCATCGACTAAGGGCGTTTTGCCATGACACAAGAGAGTTTCAAGACAACTTATCTGAGGTTTGAAAGCATAGATGAGTTGAACAAAGATGAGCAAGACTTGGTAAAAGCGGCATACAACGCTCTTTCCAAGTCTTACTCTCCTTATTCGTGTTTCAAGGTTGGTGCAGCAGTCAGGCTTTCGGACGGAACGATAGTTCAAGGTACTAATCAAGAGAACTCAGCCTACCCTTCGGGACTTTGTGCCGAGAGAACGGCTTTGTTTGCTGCCGGAATGAAAGACGCTTCCGCAGTTTCATTGGCTGTTGTTGCCAAAACAAACCAAGGCAAAGACGCTTCTGCATATCCTTGCGGTGCTTGCCGACAGGTGATGAGCGAAACCGAAAAACGATATGGCAACAAGCTGTCTGTTATCGTGGGTTTGAAAGACGGAGGCTTCATAAAGTTTGACAAAGTTTCCGATTTGCTTCCATTTGAATTTGATTTCTGATTTTTGAAATGAAGTTATTGAGCGAGCATATCAAGCCTTTCCCTAAGTTAATGTTGCTCACAGCTCTTTTGTTGAGCGGTTTCGTGTCGGCAACTATCATTTCTGCGGCGTTCATCTTGCTTTTCCCCAATTTTAACAACACTCCGGCAGGAGGATTGTTAGTGCAGGGAATTTGTTCGCTTGTTACCTTCGGGCTTTCTGCCCTTGTTTACTTTTGGGTCTTCGACAGAGATTTTCGTTTTGCTCTTTCACTTCCGAAAGACAAACGATTGTTCGTTTGGGCTGCTGTTTTGCCTATTTGTCTCATTCCTTTGATTGATTATCTCAACATTTTGAACGGACAAATTCACTTTCGGGGCGAAGAAATATGGCGACAAATGCAGGAAACCTCCTCTCTGACGGTCGAGAGGCTCTTTTCACTTGGCGGAGTATGGGGATTTGTTGCGGTAACTTTTGTAATGGCTGTGATACCTGCGGTTGTGGAGGAGTTTTTTTTCAGAGGTGCTTTGCAGAGATTGCTGAAAACATGGCTCAAAAGCACATTTTGGGCAATCGTTATCAGCTCTGCAATTTTTTCTTTCATACATTTCGAGATTTTTTCCTTTGTTCCACGCTTTGTGATGTCGTGCATAATGGGAGCTTTGTTTGCACTTACGGGAAGCATTTGGTCAGGCATTCTCTACCACTTTGTGAATAATTTTGTCAGCTGCCTGTTTTATTTTCTCTACAACAGCAATTACATTGCTCAAGCAGAGAGCGAGGTTTACTCTCAGGAAGTTTGGTTGATTGCACTGAGCATTGCAATCCTTGTTCTCTTCATTCTGAGAGCATATATTATCAACAGAAAATCAGTAAATTGCGATTGACAAAAACAAAACGCCGTTTCGCTCAAATGAAACGGCGTTTTGTCAGAATAAATCGGCGTTTTATTTGATTAAAACGGCGTTTTGTCAAGGTGTTGTTGCCACTTCCATGCCGAAAGTGTCATTTGGTCTATGTCCATTTCAGCCTTCCAACCGAGTTCTTGCTCCGAAACGGTGGTATCTGCCCATATTTGGGTAATATCTCCCTGACGGCGTTCGCCTATTGCGTAATTCAACTTGACGCCTGTTGTTTTTTCAAAACTGTTTATCAATTCCAACACACTATATCCTCTTCCCGTTCCAATGTTAAAGTACTCAAAGTCGGCCTTATTCTTGTTTTCAAAGAAGCGATTGATTGCAACCACATGAGCTTTTGCCAAATCGACAACGTGAATAAAGTCTCTGATGCAAGTTCCGTCCGGTGTGGGATAGTCGTTGCCGAAAACGGTAAGTTGTTTCCTTATTCCTGCCGCCGTTTGTGTGATAAAAGGCATGAGATTGTTAGGAACTCCGTTTGGCAGTTCTCCTATCAAGGCACTCTCGTGAGCGCCCACCGGATTGAAGTAGCGAAGTGCTATTGCCTTCACCTGTTTTGCCATTGCGGTAAAGCGAAGTATGTCTTCTGCCATTTGCTTTGTGTTGCCGTATGGGGAAGTTGCCTGCTGAATAGGGCTGCTTTCTCTCACCGGAAGCACTTCCGGCTCTCCATAGACGGTGCATGAAGACGATTGAACGAAGTATTTGATGCCTCTTTCTTTCATCTGTTGCAACACATTGAGGAGTATTCCCAAGTTGTTCTTGTAATAATCCAATGGTTTCTCGCAACTTTCTCCCACAGCCTTGTATGCTGCGAAGTTAATTACCGCCTCAATTTGCGGGAAAGCATCAAAAACCTTTTTACAATCGCTTTGGTCAGACAAATCTGCTTTGATAAACTCAGGCTTTTTGCCTGTTATCTGACAGATTGCATCAATCACTTTCTCGTTTGAGTTGGAAAGATTGTCTGCAATGACGACATTGTAATTTTGATTTTGAAGTTCAACCACCGTATGGCTGCCTATGTATCCTGCTCCGCCTGTTACTAATATCGTTCTCATATAATAATGTATTTATCTGTTGAAAAATTCTCTCACTTTGCCGATGATGTATTGTTGTTGCTCGTTGTCAAGCTCTGTGTGCATAGGAAGGGAAAGCACTTGCTCGGAAAGGGTTTCCGAAACGGACAAATCTCCTCCCTGTCGGGCAATCGGCAAGAATGCCTTCTGCTTGTGAAGCGGCACAGGGTAGTAAATCATTGCAGGAATGTTGTTTTCTTCCAAGAATGCTTTGAGTTGGTCTCGTTTTGCGTCTTTTACCTTCAGTGTATATTGATGATAGACGTGTGTGGAGAAGGATTGCTCTTTTGGAACGACAAGCCCTTCTATGTCTTTGAGAGCTTCGGTATATTTTTGTGCGGCAGAATATCTTGCCTGTTCGTACTGCTCCAAGTATTTGAGCTTTACCGACAATATTGCAGCCTGAATGCTGTCCAATCGCGAGTTTACTCCCAACACATCGTGGTGATAGCGTTGTTTTGAGCCGTGATTGGCTATCATAGTCATCTTTTCTGCCAACTTATCGTCGTCTGTGAAAATTGCTCCTCCGTCTCCATAACAGCCAAGGTTCTTTGAAGGGAAGAAAGACGTACAACCTATTGTGCCGATTGTGCCGACTTTCTTTCTGCTTCCGTCTTCAAAAATGTAATCTGCCCCCAAAGCCTGAGCAGTATCCTCAATCACATACAAATCATACTTCTTTGCTATTGCCATGACAGCTTCCATTGGTGCTGACTGACCAAACAAATGCACCGGAATGATAGCTTTTGTTTTTACCGAGATAGCTTGCTCTATGTTTTTGGCAGTAACGTTAAACGAATCATAGTCCACATCGACCAATACGGGACGATAACCCAACAAACCTATCACCTCGGCAGAGGCAATGAAGGTAAAATCAGGGCAAATTATCTCATCGCTTGGCTTTAATCCTAATGCCATCAAAGCAATCTGCAAAGCATCAGTTCCATTGCCGCAGGGAATGACGTGTTTAACCCCGAGGAAAGAAGAAAGCTCGCTTGCAAACTGACCGACTGCAGGTCCTTTGATAAAAGATGTGGATTCGATGACACTATGTATGGCATCGTCAATTTCAGTCTTTATTTTCTCGTATTGCGAATGCAAATCCACCATTTGAATTTTCTTCATATCATAATTACATTTTGAAAATAGCGTCTGCAAAGGTAAAGATAAAACCAAAATAAAACGCCGTTTTGATTGTAAATTTGGTTTTCAACAAGCAAAAAAAACTCACAGTCCTTAAAAGCAAAGATTTTTCATTGCTAAAAACAAGGCTTTGTTGAAAACTTAGTAAAGTCATGACGTCTTTGCATGCAACAATATTTTGTAAGTTTGTAACCTGAATTATGTGTGTTATGGATTTGGATTTATTTTCATCATCATCGAATGAACCACTCTTTGACAAAGAAGATAAGACTTTGACAAAGAAGGAGGTCGTTGCACAAAAAAGTAAAAGAAAAAAGGCAGAAATGGACAGAAAAGAACAAAACAAAGAGGAAATTTTGAAGTCTTGCACAGAGTATTTTAAGGGAGACACGCTTGCAGCAGACGTTTGGATTAACAAATATGCACTCAGAGACGGCGACAAGGTCTATGAACTCAATCCGGACGAGATGCACAGACGTTTGGCAAGAGAATTTGCAAGAATAGAACACAAATACAAAAATCCCTTGAGCGAAGATGATATATATGAATTGCTGAAAGATTTCAAGTATATCATTCCGCAGGGAAGTCCGATGGCAGGAATAGGAAATAATTTTCAAGTTGTCTCTTTGTCAAACTGCTTTGTGATAGGCAATCCTGCCAATTCTGATTCGTATGGCGGCATATTGAAGATAGATCAGGAACAAGTGCAGCTCATGAAGCGTAGAGGAGGAGTTGGACACGACCTTTCACACATACGACCAAAGATGAGTCCTGTAAAAAACTCAGCTTTGACTTCCACAGGTATTGTTCCCTTTATGGAAAGATACTCAAACACCACAAAAGAAGTGGCTCAGGGAGGAAGAAGAGGGGCTTTGATGCTGTCCATATCAATAAAGCACCCCGATGCAGAGGATTTCATTGATGCAAAAATGGAATTGAACAAAATCACAGGTGCAAATGTGTCTGTCAAAATTGATGATGAATTTATGAGATGCGTTGTCAGCGGAAAGCCCTACAAACAACAATTCCCCATAAACAGCGATAATCCTTCCGTTATCAAAGAAATAGATGCACGAGAGTTGTGGAAAAAAATCATTCACAATGCTTGGCAGTCGGCAGAGCCCGGAGTGTTGTTCTGGGACACTATTATAAGAGAGTCTGTACCCGACTGCTACGCCTCTTTCGGCTTTAAGACAATTTCTACCAATCCTTGCGGAGAAATTCCTTTGTGTGCATACGATAGTTGCCGTCTTTTGGCAATCAATCTTTACTCTTACGTCAAACATCCTTTCACTCCGGAAGCCGAATTTGACTTTGAGCTTTTCAAACAGCACGTTCAAAAAGGACAAAAGCTCATGGACGACCTGATAGATTTGGAAATGGAGAAAATCGAACGAATACTTGCAAAGATAGAATCCGACCCCGAACCTGAAGGAATAAAGAGAACAGAAAAGGAACTATGGCTCAATATCAAGATGAAGTGCTTGGAAGGAAGGAGAACAGGCTTTGGAATAACAGCCGAGGGCGATATGCTCGCTGCAATGGGCTTAACATACGGCACAGACGAGGCAACAGCTTTTGCAGTTGAGGTTCAGAAAACTCTTGCCTGCTCTGCCTATCGTTCGTCTGCCCTTATGGCTCGCGACAGAGGTGCGTTTCCTATATATGACTACAAGTTGGAGGAAAACAATCCTTTCATTCAAAGACTCAAAAGTGCCGATGAAGAATTGTACTCCTTGATGAAACAATACGGAAGACGCAACATAGCCTTGCTGACTATCGCTCCGACAGGCAGTGTCAGCATCTGCACACAAACATCGTCCGGAATAGAACCCGCATTCTTAGTTTCATACAGACGTCGCCGAAAAGTAAATCCTAATGACAGTGAGGCAACAATATCATTCACCGACGAAGAAGGACAAGCATGGGAAGAATACAATGTGTTGCACCACAAATTTGCAGTATGGGCAGAAATCAACGGTTACAATGTTGCAGACTTGGTTCACAAATACACCGATGAGCAACTGCAAGAGGTAATTGCAAAGTCTCCATACAACAATGCCACAGCCAACTGTGTAAACTGGGTCAATAAAGTAAAGATGCAGGGAGCTATTCAGAAGTGGGTAGATCATTCCATCTCGGTTACTGTGAACATTCCGAAGGAAACTTCTGAGGAAGTGGTCGATAAGATTTACCAAACGGCATGGGAAAGCGGTTGCAAGGGAATGACTATTTACAGAGACGGATCTCGAAATGGTGTTTTGGTATCGGGTTCAAGCAAAAACAATAATACTTTCACAGAAACCAAAGCTCCAAAACGTCCAAAGAAGTTGGAAGCTGACATAATCCGTTTTCAAAACGACAAAGAAAAGTGGATTGCAGTTGTAGGCTTGTATGAGGGACGACCTTACGAAATATTCTCGGGCAAGGCAGCCAGTTTCGTCCTTCCTAACTCGGTTGAAAAAGGCTGGGTCATCAGAGTAAAAGAAGAAGATAATCTTCCTGCAAGATATGATTTTCAGTTTTTGGACAACGACGGATACAAAGTTACCATAGAAGGGCTTTCTCGTATGTTCAAAAAAGAGTATTGGAATTATGCCAAACTTATTTCCGGCATACTCAGACACGGAATGCCGATAACTAACGTGATAGAACTAATTTCAAAACTTACTTTGGATACAGATTCAATCAACACTTGGAAAAACGGAATAGCCAGAGCATTGAAAAAATACGTCAAAGACGGCACTATTGTCGAAGGAGAGAAATGCCCTCAGTGCGGTGGTAAAATTATCTACACAAGCGGCTGCAAACAATGTTCCGATTGTGGTTGGAGCAAGTGTGGTTGATAGAAGCCGAAACCAACATATATTAGACATAAAGCACAAGATGAAAAATAGAAAAGACTTTCTTGTTTTTCTTCTTGTGCTTTTGTTTTGCCATACTGCAATTTCTCAAACCGACAACAGCATATTGAGCAGCGAACGGCTTGCACAAATTGAGAGTCTGGAAATAAGCGAGCAAGCAAAAGAAGACCTAATAGAACAACTATGCTTTTTTGCCACATCTCCTCTAAACCTCAATACCGCAAACGAAGCAGAGCTTCAAATAATAGGACTGAATGACTTTCAAATTTTCTCTTTGCAACACTACATCAGGCAGACCGGAGATTTGCTTTCGGTGCATGAGTTAGTCCATATCAATGGTTTTGACAAACAAACACTCAAAAGCATTGAGCCGTTTGTCTGTGTGAAGAAACGTTATTGGAAACCATCGCTTCGGTTTGACAGCATAGCAAAAGCAAATGTGCAACAACTCAGAGTACAGTACCGACAAGTTCTTTCGCCTTCAAAAGGCTATACCCGTACAGACGGAAAAGGTTACTTAGGTCCTCGATTTTCTTCGACCGTTCGCTACAATTTCAATTATTTTGACCGTATGCAGTTCTCTGTTGTGGCAGACAAAGATGCAGGAGAGCCGTTTTTCGATTCTCTTCAACCCTTCGGCTTTGACCACTACTCCATTCAATTCACCCTTAAAGACATCGGTATAATAAAGCAACTCACATTGGGCGACTATCGCCTGAACTTTGCAGAAGGATTGGCAATCGGGCAGGGATTTTCTCTTTCTTATCTCAACACAGATGCAATAATCAAGAAACGCACAAGCGGAATAACTCCACATCGTTCCTCCTCTGAATATGGCTATAACCGCGGAATAGCAACCAATATAAAGATATTGAAGACCAATCTCTATCTTTTTGCAAGCATAGACCGCAGCGATTGCTCGACAAATCTTCAAACCACCGGACTACATCGCACAGCCTCAGAACTTGCAACCAAAGATTCAAATCTCACAAGACTATTCGGCTTTCACTACGAGTACGACAACAAAGGCTTGCAGATAGGCACAACAATGTTTTACTACGATTTCAAAGATAGTCTTCACCATCAAAACCGAGAATATCAAAAATACTACTTCGAAGGTAAACAAAACAGCATCTATTCTCTCAATGCCTCATACTTGTTCAAACATATTAGATTGTTTTCCGAATTTGCAATGAGCCAAAACAAAGCAACGGCAATGATTTTTGCCCTTCAATTCACCTTGGGATACAAAACCAACTTATCTATATCATACAGAGACTATGACAAAAAGTTCCAAAACCACTACTCAGATGCCATAGGGGTACAGTCTCACACCGCAAACGAACGAGCTATCAACATTTCCTTTGCCCATAGGCTCAATTCTCTCTTCCGATACTATATAGGAAGCGACTTTTTTCACTTCCCCTTTTCGACATATCAAACAACGCCCGAAAGCAACGGCTGCAAACTCAAAAGCGAACTTACTTTCACTCCGAGCGAAAGAGCAGAAATTCGTCTCGGTTCAAAATTCACCCTCCGACAAAAGGACGACAAATCCTCCCCTGCCCTTCTTATGACAACAAATCTTCTAAACAATCAAATAACAATAAGATACACCTTGGGAGAACTTCTTTCGATTGACCTTAGAGCTGCACATTGCATCAGCCAATCGGAAACATACTCCGACGGATATTACTTTTACATTGAACCAATAATTACCTTACCGAACCTGCCTTTGAGGATAAACTTACGATACAGCTACTTTGACACCGACAACTACGATACGCATTTTTCGGTCTATGAATACAATCTTCCGATGACCTTTTCTTCGGCAACTCTTTACGACAAAGGACATAGGGCATACCTATTTGTACGCTATGACATCACAAAACAGCTTCAACTCTCTTTCAGATACTCAATCACATCTTACACAGACAAAGAGACTATCTCCTCCGGAAACGACATGATTGCCTCTAACAACAAACAAGATGTGGGAATACAGCTCTATTTCAAGTTTTAAGCCTCAGGAATTATAAAATTCAATACAAGGTAAAGAATTATTGAGGGAATAATTGCCGTACAGAATGACAAAACAACGTAAATCACTCTTATAAAAGTTGAATCTACATCCAAGTATTGGGCAATTCCTCCGCAAATACCGAAGAGCTTTCTGTCCGACAAGGACTTTGTGAGACGTTTTTTCATTTTTTCAATATTTAAGTCTTTCATTTTCGTTTCAAAAAAAAGCAATAGTCATTTACTCAAAATCATACTTTGTTCAACCAAGCCCGCACAAGGGCAAAGTCTCTCAAAATTGCATGCCCGGACATTTGCTGCTTTTAGTTGTCAGCTTGGTCGTAAGAGTTATTCCGAAAAAGTTGTACCAATCTTTTGTGGCACTGTTTCCTCTTGCCACGTTGTGAGAGTGGTAGTACGTTTCCATTCCTTCCAATTCATGGGTACGATCGGCAGCACTTGCAGCCAATTCTCCTCCCCATTCAATCATCTGTTCGTGTGAAACATAGTTCTTGCTTATGTCATCAATATAGTCGGTAAATGTTTTTCTAAATCCCCACTGAGCCGATACACATATACGGCTTCCGATTGAGAATTTGACACCCAAACCAAAGGGAACGGCCAAACCATACTTGGAATAAGCCTTATCATAGCCCTCCAAACCCTGACCTTCGGTGTTGAGCGGTTGCAGCTCGACCGTTTCAATCTCGTTGGTTATCGGGTTAAGAACATCTGTCTTGGGATTAAAGTAGAAACCTGACAAACCTGCGAATATATATGGTGTAATGCGGTGTTGTTTGCTGCCGGTACGATAGTCAAAGAAGTTAAACTCACAACTGACGCTCAGTTCTCTCAATGGAGAGTAGAAGTTGAGGTTGCGAGGATTGCCATAGTGTTTGTCATCTCCCTCCAAAGTGGTGAAGTTAAGCTCTGCTGCCACAACCCAACGGGGAGAGAAATTGTACCTTGCAACCAACCCCAATCTCAAATTTGTATTGTAAAAATCAAAACTTTGCTCAAACTGATTCCACTGAGCGTTTGCAGTGGCAGAATTGAAAGCAGAGTTTATGTCTCCCACATAATTTGCCCCTCCTGCCGTAACTCCAAATTCCCAATTATACAGCTGTGCTTTCGCTGTGGCGAAAACCATCGTCAAAATCAGCAATAAAAACGTTCTCTTCATGTTCCCTTTTGTATTTATCGGTGCAAAAGTACAAAATTTCTACTTACCCCATTTCTCAAACTCCATTATTTCAAGGTCTTTTGCCTTCTTATCTTCCAAAGCAAGCCTCACAAGGGTTGCCTTTTGGTGAATGCCCTGCCTGCCGCAAGCTCCGGGATTGACAAGAAGGAAATCCATATCCTTGTCATACATTACCCTCAAAATATGAGAATGTCCGCAAAAGAAAATATCACACTTCGCTTTCTCCAATTCTTCCTTTATATAACGGTCATAGTGTTTCGGATAGCCACCTATGTGAGTTACCATTATTTTCACTCCTTCTATTGTGGCATACTGCACTCTCTTCACATCGTCCAAGCCATAGCGGTCGTCGCAGTTGCCATAAACTGCAAGTACAGGCTTAAACAGCCTGAGTTCCTCAAGCACATCGCTGCTTCCTATGTCGCCGCAGTGAATTATCAAATCGACATCTTTGAAAAACTCATATACCTGCCTCGGAACAAAGCCGTGAGTGTCGCTCATTACACCTATTCGTGTCATTGTCTATACTTCTTGATAAACTTATTCAATCACAATTTCGTCGGTAAACAGCCAAGATTTCTCCCCCGGCGATAGATGCCAAGAAGGATTGGTCTTTATGTTCTTGGCAACTACCTTTATGTAGCGGTGATTTATCGTCTTGGTAGTAAAGAAAGTCTTCTGTACCACATCTTCGCATCTTTGAGGAACGTCATTCGGCACAATCTCCAAGAGTTTGAAGTCTTTGCCGTTGTCCGAAACGTAATACTCCACCTCATACGGCATAAATATCCAACTTCTCTGGTCTTGTATAAAGTTAGCTCCCACTCTCGCTACTTTTTCTCCCGAAGAAAGGTCAAGTACTGCCACAAAATCATTACCCCAATAGCCCTGCCAAAGTCCCAACTTCCAATTATCTCCTCCTCTTCTTTGATCAATCAAACCTCTGTCGCCTCCTGCTGTATATTGAGGATTGTATTGCGAAAGCACCTTGACGTTTCTGCCTTTTGGTATCTTGTAAAAGGCTGCGGTAACGCTCTGAGACTTCTTTCCATTGAGCGAATACATTGTCAGATTGTCGCTTTGATGCAATACAATGCTGCCTTTACCCACAAAGGTAAACTCTCTGCCGGAAGAAAGGCTCACTTTCACCGTGTCATCGGGGTAAAACGCAAACACTTCCACCGAAAGGCTGTCGGTAAAGGTCGCAGTGCCTCTATAACTCAAATAAGGAGTAATGACAATGTCCGATTGCCTTTTCTCACGTGGCTTTGTGCTGTGTTGTTTGCTCAAAACAAGCTTGTCGCTCAACTCAAAGCGAAGCTCTCCTCCTGCAACAATATCCTCATGAGAGATTTTGAAGTCAGAAATCTCTCTGCCGTTCAACCAAACCTTCGATATGTATTTCTTTTTACCTGCATCGGGAGCTGTGATTGAGAAAGTCTTTCCGTTTGGCAGTCTGATTGATATTTTTTCAAACAGCGGTGTTGTGATGATGTACTCCTTATCAACCGGCGAGAGCGGATACAAGCCCATCGAACTCATCACATACCATGCCGACATCTGACCTGCATCATCATTTCCGCAAATTCCGCTTGGTGTATTGTCATAAAGAGTTGTCAAAATCTGTCTTACATATTGCTGGGTCTTGTGCGGCTCTCCTGCAAGTGTGTAAAGATATGCCGAATGTTGAGAGGGTTCGTTTCCGTGTGCATATCCTCCTATCAATCCCGTAACATCGGCCTGTTCTCTGCCGTTAGGGGCTGAAGATTTGGAAAAGAGCTTGTCCAACTTCTTGCAAAACTCCTTCTCTCCTCCCATAAGGTCAATCAAACCCTCCACATCAAAAGGAACATAGAAAGTATAGTGCCAACCATTACCCTCAGTGTAGTTTTGGTCTATCTGTCTGAGGTCAAAATCGGGCAGAAATCTGCCGTTTTCTTTTGGTTGTATAAATCCCGTTTGTGGATTTATCAAGTTTTTGTAGTATTGTGATTTTGCAATATACTCATTGTACAAATCTTCTCTACCTTGCAGTTTTGCCATTTGAGCAACGCAATACATATTGTAAGCATATTCGACACTCTTGCTCACTCCTTCGTGTTCAAACTCCGAAGATATGTAACCATTTTGCTCAAAACGATCCAAACCGAGCAGGTTTTGCTTTTCTGAGGTATAGTTTCGTCTGTTTGAAAGTCTCTTTTGGCTGTCTGCATTGTTGATTGCGGCTTCCAATGCGAGAGCGGGGTGAGACACCAAGCCTTTTTGCATCAGTTCTGCCAAGACACTCACTCCGTGCATTCCTATCATGCAGTGTGTTTCACAAGAGGCAAGCTCCCACATCGGCAACTCTCCGCTCTGCAAATACATATCCAAAAAGGCAGCGGCAAAATCTCGGCTGCGTTTTGTGTCTGTAATCGAAAGAAGTGGGTGTAGTGTGCGATATGTGTCCCAAAGCGAGAAAACACTATGGCGGTCATAGTCTGCGGCACGATGTATCTTGTCGTCCATTCCTCTATATCTTCCGTCTGTGTCGCTATATAGGTTTGGTGTTATCAGACAGTGGTAATATGCAGTGTAGAAAATCTCTTTTTGTTTGTCTGTTGCTCCTTGTATTTGCAACTTTGAGAGTTCGGCTTCCCATAGTTGCAAGTTCTTCTCTTTGGCTTGGTCAAATCGCAGGCACTCTTGGCTCAAAAGGTTCTTCATTGCACCATTTTCATCAGTCGAAGAAATTGCCACTCTTGCCTCTATGACCGCCGTTTTTGCCTCGAGAGTGTTGTCAAATGCCAAAAAGAGACGCTTGGTCGTATCGTCAAAGCGATGTCTGATAATTTTGTTTGAAAAGACAGCTGCAAAATACACCTTATGATTTGGATTCCACGATTTGCTATGGCGATAACCCACAATGGTTGTATCGTTCAATATTTTATAACTGCAATCCAAAAGCTCATCTCGCCATGCAAGGTCGATGATTATGCTTGCCGAACGTGGGTTTGCGGCAAATTCATATCGGTGATAGCCTGCCCTTTCGGTTGTTGTAAGATATGCATTGATAGCCTGCCCTCCAAGGTTTTTTACTTCATAATACCCTGCAGTTGCTTTCTCGTTTTTGTGGCTGAATGTCATCGAAAAATCTTTCTCGTCCCAGCTTTTGGTTGTAGGAACAAAGAGTATGTCCCCATAATCGAGGCAGCCGGTTCCCGAAAGGTGGGTATGCGAAAAACCATATATCACTTTGTCGCTGTAATGATAGCCGCTACAACCGTCCCAACCATCTTTGCGTGTGTCGGGAGAAAGTTGTATCATTCCGAAAGGTGATGTGGCTCCGGGATAGGTGTGTCCGTGTGCGTCCGTTCCCACAAAAGGATTTACAAACTCTGCAAGTTGTGCCTGCGAAACATTGCAACAAAGCAACAGCAACAAGGTTGAAAGGATATGTCTTTTCGTTTTCATCTTTTGTCTTTTCAATTTTTGTGTTATGATTTCCAAAATTACTTTTTTCGGTGCAAAAATACAGCTTTTTTCACTTGCATCAAAGCGAAAAACTCCAAAAAGACAACCGACAAGACAAAGACAAAAAAACACTCTCGTAAACATTCGAGCTTAGGCAATCGGCAAAACACCGAAATAAAACGCCGCTTTTCTGATTGCTTGAAAAAACTTGCCGATTTGTTATGAGAGAATGTATGGCAAAAGTTGGTCTATTTCGCCAAGGCTTACCACTTCTATGTCATTGCGTTTGGCAACCGGAATTTTAGACCCCTGCTTGGCAATGTAAATACGCTCAAAGCCGAGCTTGGCTGCTTCATTTATTCTCTGCTCTAACCTTACCACGCTACGAACTTCACCGCTCAATCCCACTTCGGCAGCAAAACAATGTCGCCGATTGATTGCCACATCTTCGCCCGAAGAGATTAGACCTGCCACAACCGCCAAATCAATCGCAGGGTCTGAGACTTTCAGTCCGCCCACAATGTTCAAAAAGACATCTTTCCCTCCTATCTTTACTCCCACACGCTTTTCCAACACCGCCAAGAGCATACTAAGACGACGAAGGTCAAAACCTGTTGCATTCTTTTGAGCCGACGAATAATAGGAGTTGGCAACCAAAGCCTGCGTTTCAATAAAAAGCGGTCGATTGCCCTCCATTGTTGCAGCTATTGCCGTGCCTGAAAGGTTCTCGGTTGAAGAACTCATCAATATCTCCGAAGGATTGCTCACCTGACGCAAGCCATACGACTGCATTTCGTAAATCCCGAGTTCTTCGGTCGAGCCGAAGCGGTTCTTGACCGACCGAACAATTCGGTAACCATAGTTCCTTTCACCCTCAAACTGCAAGACTGTATCGACCATGTGTTCCAAAATTTTCGGACCTGCAAGGTTACCGTCCTTGGTTATGTGTCCCACAATGATAATAGGACAAGCCGACTGTTTGGCGTATGTTCCCAATCGGGCGGCACTCTCTCTTATTTGCGATATGCTTCCTGCCGAAGAATCGATGTCCGAAGTGGTCATTGTCTGAATGGAGTCGATGATTATAATCTGGGGTTGTACCTCTGTGGCTCTCTCTATTATGTTCTCGACACAGGTTTCTGTCAAAACATAGCAGTTTCCGCCTCCCTTGTTGATGCGTTCGGCTCTCATCTTTATCTGGCTTGCACTCTCCTCTCCGCTAACGTAAAGCACTCGTTTGTCTTTGCAGTTGAGTGCCACTTGGAGCAGCAGTGTGCTTTTGCCAATTCCAGGTTCTCCTCCAATGAGAACAAGGCTTCCCAAGACCAATCCTCCACCCAACACACGATTTAGTTCGTCATCTTTGAGGTCTATGCGTTGCTCATTGGAGCATTCGATATTGCTCATGAGCATCGTAACAGCCTTGGGCGTAGAAAGGTTTTTCAGTTGTCCGCTGCCGCTTCGGTGAATAACCTCCTGCTCATAGCTGTTCCAAGCTCCGCACTGAGGACATCGCCCAATCCATACGGCAGACTTGGCACCGCATTCACGACAAAAGAAAGCCGTCTTGTCTTTTGCCATATCAGCTTGGTTTGATGTTCACCTTATACTTCATGTCCTTCTTGTGAGAGAATTTCTTTTGGTCCATAAGATAATCTCTGTGGTAAGGGCCAATCGGAAGGTCGGAGAAGACATACTGTTGCATCTGTTCGCTCACACCCAAGTAGTGATTTTCTTTATCGTCTTCAACAAAGTCTTTGTTGCGTTTTGACTTTGTCGGCATTTGAGAGTCATAATTGAAGTCTGCATGGCGGGAGAAAAGCACCGTTCCTGTTTTGGTCGAAACCAAATCATATTGAGCATTCATGTTTATGTTGGTTGTCCACCACTCTTTCTTGACTGTATAAATAGTAACGTACAATACGGCATCGACCCCGTGAGACTTGGCAAAGGTTTGAGCCTCTGAGGGCTTGCAATAGTGAGAGTTGAAAGCTGTGTCCGCCTTATAGTCTTGCAGCGTCGGCAGTGCAGGCAACACATAGTAACCCTTGTCGATGAGTTCTTTGCATATAGAGACATAGAACATCTCGTCGGCAAATTGTTCCTTGCTTCTGTTCCAAGGATACATCACCATGATCGTTTTGGGTTTCTCTTTATATACTTCGGCGTAAGAAACGTCCCTTTCTACCTTCTTCGGGAAGACTTTATACCATGTTTTCTGAAAGAAATTGAGGGTGTCGCCTGTTTCTTGGCGGTGCTTCTTTTCGAGTTCTTTCTTATATTTCTTTTGTGCTTTCTTATCCAAAAGGGTTATATTGCTGTCAGCTTGGTTTTGAGCGTTCTCTACCTGAGAGTAGGCAAAGTCTGCACAGAGCAATGTCATACTTAACAAAAACAAGATACCTTTTTTCATAGTCCGATTTTTTGCATTAGTTTTTCAATATAGGTTTTGCTTTCGGGATAAGTAATATATTCTTTCTGGAAATACTGCTTTGCCTTGTCCTTGTCCCCTTGCAGATAGAGCAAATAAGCAT
This sequence comes from Bacteroidales bacterium, assembly GCA_004551865.1. Lineage (GTDB taxonomy): Bacteria > Bacteroidota > Bacteroidia > Bacteroidales > P3 > Onthomorpha. The sequence goes on along the minus strand of SFPR01000020.1, from coordinate 5,642 downwards.
AATCGGCACAAGCTCCGGGAGGCGGCACTGCGTTTTCGCCCTTCGGCTCTTCCACAATCCTCTCGTATGATTTTATCATCTTTTTCAAATCTTTTGCCTCAAAGGTTTTGTTGCTTTTTGCAAAGCTGTACACCACCTCATCATAGTTGTAGTGGGTATAAAGCACCTTTTGGCATGAACACAGACACATACAAAGTGCAAAAACAGGAATTATTACTTTTCTCATTCTCGTTTCGGTTTTTGAAAGAAAGTCCAAAATTACGTTTTTTTGTCGATGTGGCAAAATTTTTGTCATATCTTATTTGAACATAGAGGTAACTCGCTCAAAAATTCCGTTCATATACGCTATTGCCAAACCATAATTGCTTACGGGAATGTTGCTATCGAGAGCAGGTTGCAGCCTCGAACGGATTTGTTTTGCCGTTGCAACGCAGCCACCACATTGAATAATCATGGCAAACTCTTCAAGCGGCACACCGATTGCGTCCAATCCTGCCACGGCTTGGCACTTTATATCCTTGCCTGTATATTTGCGAATAAGCATCGGCAGTTTCACTCTTCCTATGTCTTCGCAAGTCGGTTGATGAGTGCAACTTTCCAACATCAGAACCTTGTCGCCGTCTTTCAATTTGTCCAAATACGGAGTACCTTTAAGATATTGGTCAAACGCTCCTTTCATTCTCGAAAGCAAAACAGAGAAACTTGTCAAAGGAATGTCTTGCGGTACAATCTTGCTCACCATGGCAAACACCTGAGAATCGGTAACAACCAAGTCAGGTGTGATTTTCTTTTGATTTAACACATAGTCAAGCTCACTTTCTCTGACAACCATGCTTACGCACGCCTTGTCCAAACAGTCCCTTATCGTCTGCACCTGCGGCAAAATCAATCTGCCCTCGGGAGCAGAAGAATCTATCGGCACAACCAAGAGAACAACATCGCCACTTTTCACAACGCCTTGAAGAGGTGTACGTTTCTCAATCTCGTTATCTCTTAATACTTTTCCTATTACTTCCGAAAGGGCGAGCATTTGCTCTTTTGAATGATTTTCTACAACCAAGAAGTTTTTGCCGACGGCTTGTGTCATCGAGAGAACAAAGTCGGGAGTTGCCTGTTGCAAGTCTTGTTTGTTATAAACCACAATCACGGGAACTGCCAAAGCCTTTGCCCGAGAAAGAAAGTCCTTCTCACAATCCGAAAAAGTATTCTCCCCTACCACCAATACCGCAACATCGACCAAAGACAAAGCATGAATACTGCTTTTGACCCTTTGCTCTCCAAGTTTGCTCACATCGTCCAATCCGGCTGTGTCAATAATCACCACAGCTCCCGTGCCATAAAGTTCCATGCTTTTTTTGACAATGTCGGTAGTTGTTCCCTCAATCGGAGAAACTATCGAGATTTGCTGACCGGTCAAGGCATTGACCAAAGTCGATTTACCGACATTGCATCTTCCGAAAAAGCCTATGTGCTTTCTATTTTCCTTTGTCCTATTTTCCATAACTGTCGATGTTTGTTCAACGTTTTTTTTGTAGCTTGAAGCCTTTTTTGATTTCTTTGGTGCAAAGGTAGGAAAATCCTTTCTAAGAGACGAAAAACAAAAGCAAAATCACCAAAAAGAAAACGCCGTTTTGCCAAAATACAACAGCATTTCACTCAAACAGAACGCCACTTTATCACCCCAAAATCGGAAAACGCAGTTTTTTCGCCCATTTTTGTAGGAAAACGCAGTATTTTTGTACTCATTTTTGTAGGAAAACGCAGTTGGAACGATGAAAAAATAGCTATCTTTGCACCGAAAAAAGAAAGATATATCATACTGTATAGAAAGATAACAAAGAGGATTGAAGACTATTTTGCTTCAAAGTCGGAAAGAATGCTTCTGATTGAAGGAGCAAGACAAGTCGGAAAGTCGTACATCATTCGCCAAGTCGGTCAAAAAACATTCTCCAACTACATAGAGATTAACATGGAAGAGGACAAACTTGGCGACAGAGTATTTGCTCAGGCAAAGACAACAAACGATTTCTATATGGCTTTGAGCATATATGCCGGCGACAAAATGGGCGACAACGACGCAATAGAGCAATTCTTATACTGATTTCACCTCTGTCCAATTAAGGTGTACTAATTAGTCTTTGAAATAATTGTTATTTTCAACTCACACAGGCAATCTTTTGAAATAGATTATTATGCCACTCCACCATATCTTTGACTAATATAGTTATAGATAGTATCGCGGTAATAATCAACACTATTTAGGTCATAACTATCCGGAAGTTTATCCCACAAAACTTCGCGAATGGTAATGATAAGAGTGGCACGTGTCGTAGGCTTGTCGAATGGATGATCCATACCTGCCAACTGTTCCTTTATTTTAGCAAGCAACTCTATAGCGACATTCTTCAGCTTCTCGACTTCCGTCTTTGACAGATTGTCTTTCAATAGGAGGTCATATAGCGAGAGTTCTTCATCACTTTTGAATCCTTCTCGTGCATAACGCTTCTCTTCTTCGCTGAGAGATTGAGACAGGTGCATCAACTCCTCAAACGTCTTTTCTATTGTGGCACGGTTCTGTTCCTGATTATATGCCTTGATAATCTCTTGGTACTTCTCGTAGAAGTTAATTCTTGATGGGTTCTCTGCCAATAGTCGGGCCAGACGTTCCTGAAGTAAGTCTTGAATGTCTCGTAACACAAGATTCTTGTCTTCACGCTTGGCGAACTCTCTTCGCAATAAATCGAAGTCTATGCCGCTGATGTCAATTCTACTACTTCCACTATCAGCGACCATCATAGCACCGGAATCTATTTCAAGATGTTCATTGACAATATCATTGATTGCTACGCTCAGGTCGGTGATGTCAGCATGTTTGCGTTTCTTCTGTAATTCCTTGTAGATAGCTTCTATTGCATCCTTCTTTTTTCGCATATTTTCTGTGATGTCTTCCCTGTTGAGATACTTCCACAGACGTAGCAAGGTTGTGGAGTATGTGCAGTAAGTCTTTCTTGTCTTTATGGTATCACAAAGTGCATTGGCTGCTTTCTTCAAGAGTGAGAGTTTCTCAAACATCGTTGCATCAATAAGTTTCTCCAACTCAAAGTCCTTGTCGTGCAGAAATGTTTCTGCTGCTACAATGGCTTCCCATACGTTCTTGATCAGTTCCTCTTTATCGACAGTAGGGTCGTTGCCTTCGTCTCCGCCATCAGGATTGGCAGTATAGTCTGCCAATGCCTGTCGGAGAGCCTTTACAATACCGATATAATCTATTACAAGTCCATTTGATTTACCTTCTGCCACACGGTTGGCACGAGCTATTGTCTGCATCAGCGTGTGTGCCTTCATCGGTTTGTCGATATAGAGGCACGACAACGGCTTGACGTCAAAGCCTGTCAGCCACATGGCACAGACAAAGACCACTCGCAGTTTTCCGTCGGCATCCTTAAACTCCTTGTCAAGTTCGCGTTTCTCCATCTTCTCACGATGTGGAGTGATGTCAACTCGCCATTTCTTGAAGGTCTGTATTTCGTTCTGCTCCTGCGATACCACAACTGCCATTTCCGTCTCTTTCATCCATTTCAACTTACGCTTCATCTCCTGCACTTCCTGTTGCCATGGATCTTGATCAATCTTCTTGCTCAGGGCTTTTATCTCTTTTTGCCAATACTCTTGTACGTAGTTATACATTCGGACGCAAGTAACCTTGTTGAAGCTAACCATCATCGCCTTACCGCTTGTCCACAAGTCGCTATAATGACGCACAAAGTCCTGTGCAACAACTCTAAGACGCTTCTCTGCAGTAAGCAGATGCACTTCCTTGGCAAACTCACGTTCCAATTTTGCCTGTTGTGATGGGTCGAGGTCTTCCTCGTCCAATCGGGCAGCAATCTCGGCATTGATTTCCGGATTCTTCAATTCTTGCAGCTTCTTCCCTCGATTCTCGTAATATAAAGGAACCGTTGCCTTGTCCTCCACCGCACGTTTGAAATCATACACGCTGACATACTGACCAAAGGTACGGACCGTGATATTGTCGTCTCGCAACAATGGTGTACCGGTAAAGCCTATACGATTTGCCTTTGGCAGCATGTGCATGAGGTTTTCGGCAAATACACCATTCTGTGTGCGGTGAGCCTCGTCGCTCATCACGATAATGTCATGATCTGTATATATAGGTTCTGCATCAGCCTTGTTAAACTTCTGTATCAACGAGAAGATGAACGACGGATTACCCATGAGTTTCTGCCTTAGGTCATCTCCGCTCTGTGCTATGAACTGCTTGGCTTTCAGTCCTCCCAACAATCCACAGTTCTCGAAGGTGTCACTTATCTGCTTGTTCAATTCATCGCGATCGGTCAGCACCACAATCGTTGGTGAGCCTTCAAACTTACGCCTTATCTTCTGAGATAGGAACACCATAGAATAGCTTTTGCCCGAACCTTGTGTATGCCAGAACACACCCAACTTACCTTTCATCACCTCACGATGACGATACATTTCCACAGCTTGGTTTACACCGAGATATTGGTGGTTGCGAGCCAAAATCTTGACGGTAGAGCCTCCACTATGGTCAAAGAGTATGAAGTTTTCAATCAAATCTAACAGGTTCTCCTTCTTGCAGATACCTCGAAGCATTGTTGGCAGTTCGATGTTGCCATGATCCATTTCCGTCAGTCGCTTCCACTCATGGAAGAACTCCCACTTGGCACCCACCGTACCCACACGGCTCTCCATGCCATTGCTCAGCATAATCATGGCGTTGTGGTGGAAGAGGTGAGGTATTGTATCGAGGTAGTCTCTATAATTGTCTGTATAAGCATTCTGTATGTCTTGGTCATGGTTCTTCAGTTCGATGAAGACGAGCGGCAGACCATTCACAAAGCAGACCACATCGGCTCTACGCTTGTGGATAGGACCTTTTATCCAAAGTTCTCTTACGACAATAAACTCATTATTATCCACATTGGCAAAGTCCATAACCTTAGCCCTTACCTGCTCCGTCTCGCCATTAGGTTTTAGTCGAGTAACAGGTACACCATCACGCAGATAGCGGTATTTCTCCTCATTTATCTGCATCAGCGTCTGCGAACTCATGTAGCTTGTCATGCGTTCAATAGCCTCCGTCATTTGTTTGTCTGTCATCCATGTGTTCAGACGTTTCAAAGCCATACGAAGATGACGTGTTAATACAACTTCGCTCTGTGTCTTTCGTCCGAGTGTACCTTGTTCACCAAGCACCTCACTGTCGTAGGCATACACCGACTGCCAACCGAGTTCTTTTTCAAGAAGTTCGGCGGTAGATTTCTGTATGAGCAGGTCTTCGCTATACTCTTTTGCCATTGTTCTTATCTGTTGTTTTTTATTTTTGTTTCAGTAGCTTACGCTAAAGAAGCGTGGAGCAACCTCGTCTTTCTCAGTCTAAGCTATCCCTGTTCGTCAGGCGTTAGCTTGTCGTTAACTTCATTGCTGTTTCTACATCAAGTGAGCAGATGGCAGCAGCAAGGCTGTTGAGGTTATGGAAACGTGCATAATCGCTATCCCCATTCTGGTCTTCCTGCCATGGTGCAAGAATGAGAAGAGTGCCGGCCACGCATGCCTCAAAGCGGCTTTTCTCTGGTTTCCAGTACTGCCCGATGGGTTTA
>SFPR01000019.1 GCA_004551865.1 Bacteroidales bacterium | reverse complement strand
AGATCCATATCAGCGCATCCAAAGCGAAACTGATCGCAGAGGGGCTGGTTAACGGTGACTATACCAAGAACGCCTCCGGCCAGACCTATGGTTCTACTGCACTGGCCCCCATTGTGGGCCATGAGCCGGACCTGATTGCGGTGCGTGGGATCAACAATACCAGAGGGTATGTGAAAAATGAGGACTTGAATCCTGAGATTAATACCGCAGCAGATTACCAGAGATATCTGGCAGAGTTGGATGCCAATGACTGGAAGATTCCGCTGTACGATCAGGAGGGCAACGTGATTGGCGCTTTTGAGATTAGCAAGAGTGAAGAGATTGTTCCTCTGCTTGAAAACCTTAGAGAGAATTTTCCGCAAATCACCTCGCTGATGTACTGCATCAACGAGAAGTTTAACGACACTCTTGGCGACCAAGACATAAAGTGCTTTGCAGGAAAAGACCACATAGAAGAGAGAATGACCTCTTTTGACGGCAAAGGAGAACTGCGTTTCAAAATAAGACCAAAGACTTTTTACCAAACCAATTCTCTGCAAGCCGAAAAACTCTATCACCAAGCGGCAGAATTTGCAGGCATAACCAAGGACGACATTGTCTATGACCTATATACGGGCTGCGGAACGATAGCCAACTATGTTGCATCGCTGTCAAAAAAAGTTGTAGGCATAGAATATGTTGAAGATGCGGTGGAAGACGCTCGTTTGAACTCCGAGTTCAACAATATAAACAACACAACATTTTTTGCAGGAGACATGGCAAAGATATTGACCGAAGAGTTCATAGAGCAGAACGGCAGACCCGATGTCATAATCACCGACCCGCCTCGTGCAGGAATGGCAGAGAGTGTCATAAATCAACTGTTGGCAACAAAGGCTCGCAAGATTGTCTATATATCCTGCAACCCTGCAACTCAGGCACGAGACCTTGTCTTGCTACAATCAAAATATGCTGTGGGCAGAATACGTCCGGTCGATATGTTCCCCCACACCCAACACGTAGAAAACATAGTTGAATTGATATTAAAATAAGATATTGCAATGGATTACAATTTTAGAGAGACAGAGGCAAAATGGCAGGCTTTCTGGGCAAAGAACAAGACCTTCAAAGCCGAAATCAATCCCGACAAACCCAAGTATTATGTTTTGGATATGTTCCCTTACCCTTCGGGAGCGGGACTGCACGTCGGACATCCCTTGGGATACATAGCCTCAGACATCTTTTCGAGATACAAACGTCTGCAAGGCTTCAATGTACTTCACCCGATGGGTTACGATTCTTACGGATTGCCGGCAGAACAATACGCAATCCAGACAGGACAACACCCTGCCGTTACAACCGAACAAAACATCAATCGATACAGAAAGCAACTTGACATTTTGGGTCTGTCGTACGATTGGGACAGAGAGGTGAGAACCTGCAACGAAGACTACTATAAGTGGACGCAATGGATATTTCTCAAATTGTTTGACAGCTATTATTGTAACGATTGCAAGTCTGCACGCCCTATTTCGGAGCTTGTGGAGGTCTTCTCCAAGCAAGGCAATGGTGGAGAGAAAGGAATAAATGCCGCACATTCCGATTGCCCGACATTTACCGCCGAGCAGTGGAACTCTTTTGACGAAAAACAAAAGAGCGACGTGCTTATGAACTACCGATTGGCTTATTTGTCCGATTCGATGGTTAATTGGTGCAGTAAACTCGGTACGGTGTTGGCAAATGATGAAGTGGTGAACGGAGTGAGCGTTCGAGGCGGCTATCCGGTAGAGCGAAAGAAGATGAGACAATGGAGCCTCAGAATAACAGCATACGCAGAGCGTTTGTTGGAAGGGCTTGACAGCTTGGATTGGACAGATTCCATTAAAGAAATTCAGCGAAATTGGATTGGCAAAAGCCGCGGTGCGATCCTTGAATTTAAGACCGAAAACGGCGAGAGCTTGGAAGTGTTCACCACAAGAGCCGACACAATTTTCGGAGTTACCTTCATGGTTTTGTGTCCCGAGCATGAAATGATTGAAAAGCTCACAACGCCCGAACAAAAAGAGCAGGTGGAGCAATATGTCTTGTGGGCAAAGAACCGAAGCGAGAGAGAACGTCAGAGCGAAGTGAAGAAAGTGAGCGGAGTGTTCACGGGAAGCTATGCCATACACCCTTTCAGTGGCAAGAAAATACCGATTTGGATTTCGGATTATGTGCTTTCGGGATACGGAAGCGGTGCAGTAATGGCAGTGCCTGCCCACGACAGCAGAGACTTTGCCTTTGCCCGCAAGTTTAATCTTCCGATTGTTCAGGTTGTTGTGCCAAATGGCGAAGAACCGAGTGAGCCTTCATCTTGGCAGGAGAGCAAAGACAGCAAATCGGGAGTGATAATAAACTCAGATTTTCTCGATGGCTTGGAAGTAAAGCAGGCAATCAGGCAGGCAATACACCATATCGAACAAATGAAGATTGGATTCGGAACAACCAACTACCGATTGAGAGATGCCATTTTCTCACGTCAGAGATATTGGGGTGAGCCTTTCCCTATATATTACAAAGATGAAATTCCGTATCCTCTCAAAGAGAGCGAACTACCTTTGTCTCTGCCCGAAGTAGATAAGTATTTGCCGACGGAAAACGGCGATGCTCCTCTTGCAAGAGCAAAGAATTGGGCAACCAAAGAGGGATACCGCTACGACTATAACACGATGCCGGGATTTGCAGGCTCAAATGCCTATTCCATTCGCTACATGGACCCGCACAATAACTTGGAATTTGTGTCTAAAGAAGCCAATTCCTATTGGCAAAATGTCGATTTGTATGTAGGAGGCAGCGAACATGCAACAGGACACTTGCTCTACTCGCGATTTATCTGCAAGTTCTTGTTTGACATTGGCGTTGTATGCTCTGACGAACCCTACAAAAAATTGATAAATCAGGGAATGATTCAAGGTAAGAGCCAATTTGTCTATCGAATAAAGGGAACAAACAAATATGTTTCGCTCAATCTCAAAGACAAATACGAGACGGATCCTATTCATGTCGATATAAACATGGTGGATAATGACGTTTTGGACATAGAAAAGTTCCGTAAGTGGAGACCGGAATTTGCAGATGCCGAATTTGAATTGGAGGACGGCAAATATATCTGCGGCAGCGAGGTCGAGAAGATGAGCAAAAGTCTTTTCAATGTTCAGAACCCCGACGACCTTGTCGAGAAATACGGAGCCGACACCCTCAGATTGTACGAAATGTTCTTGGGTCCGATTGAGCAATCGAAACCTTGGGACACCAAAGGCATAGAAGGAGTGAGCCGATTTGTCAGAAAATTCTGGTTGCTCAGCCACAAAGAAGACCAACTCGACATAAGCGAAGAGCCTGCAACCAAAGAAGAGTTGAAAATACTCCACAAGACAATAAAGAAAGTGCAAGACGACATCGAAAGATTTTCTCTCAACACATCGGTATCCACTTTCATGATTTGCGTCAATGAATTTGGAGCATTGAAGTGCAACAAGAGAGCAATCATAGAGCCGCTTACCATAATCCTTTCGCCTTTTGCACCACACATTTGTGAAGAGATATGGCAACAACTCGGACATTCGGAAAGCATAAGCTACGCAAAATTCCCACAATTTGACCCGAGTGTTTTGGTCGAAAACAGCTTCAAATATCCTGTGTCGATAAATGGCAAAACCAGAACGTACATCGAGTTTGCTCTTGACGCCCCGAGAGAACAAATAGAGAAAGAAGCAGTCGAAAATTCCGAGATACAAAAATTCTTGGAGGGCAAAGCAGTGAAAAAAATCATCTATGTACCAAAGAAAATAATCAACATAGTTGCATAAAAGAAGCAATCAAAACAACAAAGCCGCTGTCTCAAATCGAGACAGCGGCTTTTTACATATCAAAAGAACAATTTATTTCAACAGAAAGGCAGCTTGGTTTCCCAAGAGCCGACCCTCACAAATCGAAAGATTAGAAGAAGATGTCTCTTTCGCCATTTTCGATTTTGCAAAGGTTGTCTTCAATCTTTGGAAGAAGCTCCGGCTTGCCTACCTCGGCGAACATGGTCTTTATAAGCTCCTTTCCTTTGCGACGAGTCTCCTCCGAGGCAAAGTCTTCGAGGTATTCGGTAAAGGTAAACATCGCATTAGGCAGACAATATTGCTTTATCAAGCCCGGCTTTGCCAAATCCATGAAGTCGCCGCCCACTCTGTGCTTACGATAACAGCCTGTGCAGAAAGAAGGAATGTAACCTGCATCGACCAAAGAGGCGATCACTTCTTCCATAGAGCGGTGATCTCCCGTCGAAAACTGAGTTCCCGTTCCCTCTTCTTCGTGAGCATAACTGCCGGGGTTGGTTTTGCTTGCCGCAGAGATTTGACTGACGCCGTATTTGATCAATTCGTTTCTCATTTTGTCGTTCTCCCTTGTCGAGAGTATTATTCCGGTATAAGGCAAAGCAATTCTGATGATGGCAACTATCTTTTTGAAGTCGTCGTCTCCCACAGGCATAGGTACTTTCTCGGCAGCAGGCGCTCCGATTGCAGGTTCCATTCTCGGAACAGAGACGGTATGAGGACCGCAACCGTAGCAACGCTCCAAGTGATTGGCGTGTTCAATCATTGCCAAGACCTCAAAGCGATAGTCTGTCAAGCCAAACAAAGCCCCAATTCCCACATCGTCAATACCACCGTCCATTGCACGGTCCATAACACTCAAACGATATAAATAATCTGCCTTAGGAGTTCCGGCAGGGTGAAATTCTTTGTATTTGACAGGGTCATAAGTCTCTTGGAAACAAACGTATGTGCCAATCTTTTCGGCTTTCAGACGTGCAAAGTCCTCAACTTCCATTGGAGCAAGCTCCACATTGATACGTCTTATGTAGTCTCTGCCGCCGCGTTCCTTCACTCCGTAAGTCGTTCTTATGGCTTCAACCATATAATCTGTACCATTCTTATTGTTTTCTCCGCAAATGAGCAACACTCTCTTGTGTCCCTGCTTCAAAAGAGCCGATGTTTCTTGAGCAATTTCGTCCATTGTAAGGATTTTACGCTTAATCAGATGATTATCCTTGCGGAACGAGCAGTAAAGACAGTTGTTTACGCACACATTTCCCGTGTATATGGGAGCAAAAAGCACCAAACGCTTGCCGTAAATGGCTTCCTTGACGGTTTTTGCACATTCCATTATCTTGTGAATGGAAGTTGCGTCTTCCACTCTCAGCAATGCTGCAACATCTTCCAAACCAAGACCTTTTAATTTCAAGGCTTTGTTCAATATTTCATCGATTTCCAAATCCGAAGGGGTCTTTCCTTCAATCAAGTTGTAGAGTTTGTCTCTGTCGATGAAGTTTTTGTTTCTTTCTTCAGTATTCATGATTGAACTGTTTTTATTTTTGACAAAATAGATTTTACTTCAACGTTTTCCAAACGTCCGAGAGAACCTGTCAGAGCATTGATTTTGTCGCTCGAAGCCTCAACAACCAAGGTTATAATGAAGATACCTCTGTCGGCAAAGGGAAGACCTTGTCGGGCAAGCACACAATCACCATAGCAGGAGATGAGCTTGTTTACCCTCTCTGCCATAGCACGATTATAAATGACTATACTTATAGTTCCTATTCTCTTTTCCATCAGTATTGCTTTTGGATCAGACGTTTTGTTTTTCTGAATAAAAATACTGCATCTGCATTGTCCGTCCTTGTCAGCACGAACTCTGGAAATGCAGTTGCAAAGTTATGACAAAAACTTAAAACTGCAAACAATCAAATCAAAAAAATAATTGATAGCCCGATAAATTCCACAAACCAAAACGCCGTTTCGTTTGGCTGAAACGGCGTTTTGGCGAAATAAATCGGCGTTTTATTTTGGCGAATCGGCGTTTTGTTTTGGTGGTTTTAAGAAGCTGATTTATATGTTGTTAGTCTTTGTGAGTTGTTTGTTTGGTTTGGGAGAATGAGTATTTGTTTCTCTCGGGTTTATTCAAAAGGAGGAAAAACTGTAATTTTGCATCTTCAAACCGCAAAACCTTACTATTGCAATGGAAAGTATAAGAGAAATATTCAGAATTGGTTATGGTCCGTCAAGTTCTCACACCATGGCTCCGAGAAAGGCTTCGGAATTGTTCTTGAAGCTCTTTGCTCAGGCATCTTCGTTTGAAATAACCCTTTATGGCTCTTTGGCTGCAACGGGAAAGGGACACTTGACCGACAGTGCCGTTCTTGATGTGTTGGGACGAGAACGTACCAAGATAATTTGGAAAGCGGATACGTTTTTGGACCTTCACCCGAATGCAATGGGCTTTGAGGCTTTTGATTCTTGCGGTAAAAGCATTGGTAAACGAACTTTCTATTCGATAGGAGGAGGAAAGATTATTCAGGAAGGGAGTAATGAGGGCTTGGATATAAAGACTGTTTATCCGCATCGCAACCTTACGGATGTTTTGAACTACTTGGACGAGAACGGACTGACGTTTTGGGAATATGTTCAGGAGTTTGAGGGACATGATATTTGGGATTATCTTATGGAGGTGCTGAGGGTGATGAAGCAATCGGTGGAAGAGGGGCTTAATGAGGAGGGTGTTCTTCCCGGAGGCTTGCGTCTCAGACGCAAGGCGATGAGTTACTACACCAAGGCGAGAAGTTACAAGCCTTCTTTGCGTGGTCGTTGTCTTGTGCAGTCGTATGCTCTTGCTGTGTCGGAACAGAATGCTGCCGGAGGCTTGATTGTTACTGCTCCCACTTGCGGTTCTTGCGGTGTTGTGCCTGCGGTGTTGTACCATTTGAACACCGAGCATGAGTTTACGGACAAACAGATTATTCGTTCTTTGGCTACTGCCGGTCTTGTAGGAACTGTGATTAAGCAAAACGCATCTATTTCGGGTGCAGAGGTGGGTTGCCAAGGTGAAGTGGGGTCTGCTTGTTCTATGGCGGCAGCTGCTGCAAATCAACTCTTCGGAGGTACTCCCCAACAGATAGAATATGCTGCCGAAATAGGTTTGGAACATCACCTCGGGCTGACTTGCGACCCCGTGTGCGGCTTGGTGCAAGTTCCCTGCATAGAACGAAATGCTTTTGCGGCTCTTCGGGCTTTGGACGCCAACCTTTATGCCATGATGTCGGACGGAAAACACATTATTTCGTTCGATAAGGTTGTCGAAACAATGAAACAAACCGGCAAAGACCTGCCTTCGCTCTACAAAGAGACGGCTACGGGTGGTTTGGCGGTGGTCGGAAAGGGCTTTTGCAGCTTGTAGGCTGTGCAATGCAAGAAAAGAAACCTCACTTTCGGGAAGTTTGTTCGTATAAACCGAGAGTTATTTGTTCTATGTCGAGACTTGTATAGACAATGCTGTAATCTCCCGGCTCTTCTTCGTACAGAAAGCCTATTTTTCCGTTTTGTTGCAAAATCATTGTGGAGTATGCCGACTTTCTGTCGCTTATTTGTATGCCTTTTGTCCAGACTTGAGCAATCTCTTGTGAAGAGTATTTGTGTCCGCTTTCCAATTCTTTGAAAAATATGCTCACATTTGTGCGATTGTCTCCCGTCGGAATAGATTGCAAGAGCAGTTCGCACTCTTTTTTGTCGCTTTTGCGTTTGGCTTTGACCCGTAGCAGCTCTCCGTTGCAGGAGTTAGCTCCCACCTTTATGCCTGTCGAGAAATCGTTGCTGCTTACGGTCTTGTCCCAAGAGCCTTCTGCCGAGGCAATGTCCGAAAATGTAAATACGTTGAAGTATCTTCCGTGAGCCTTTCGGCTGCTTATCACAAGTGTTCCGTCGGACAGCTCTTCCAACTTGGCTTCATCGCCTCCATTGATACAGCTGTTGCCGAGCTTGTGCCAACTTTCGCCGAAGTCGTCTGAGTATATAACATGGTTGTAAAGCCCTCGGTTGTCTTTTATCAGCAATGCGGCATATAGTCTGTGGTATTTGCTTTTTTCGGATTTGAATACGGAGGATTGAAGTATCTTTCCCGAGGCAATAAACATCGAATGGGCATTAGGGAAAAGGGGCTTTGTTGTGCTGTCTGTCGTCATGAACATTGCCGTTATGTCTTCGGGTTGTTGCCATGTGCGTCCGCTGTCGGTGCTTCTTATTCTTGCCATGAAGTTGTGGCGTTTCTTGTCAGCCTGATTGAAGACTACACGTCCTGCAACGCACATTACCAATACTTCGTTGCTCTCTCGGTCTGCCACAACTGCCGCATCGCCAAAGCCGCAGTCGAAGACATTATCTTTTCCGCCCTTTCCGTCTGCCACAAACACCTCCTCGCTCCACGATATGCCGTCTTCGGAACGTCTGAGTTTTATGTCTACCTCACCAAAGCCTATGTCGCCTCCGCATGGTCGGTAGTCCGAAAAGGCAAGCAGTGTTTTGTCCTTGCACTGAGCCAAGGCAGGTATGCGGTAAGGTTTGTTGTGCTTTGTATCGGGCGAAAGAAAAAGACATTGCTTGACGATAGTGGTATCGCAAAGCGAAAGATATGCAATATTACTGCATTTTGAGAAAGCCGATTGGAAAATTGCAATGGCAAGAAAGGCAAAAAGAGCAGCGAAAGTTCGTTTGGACGTAGTGTTCATGGTTTTTGGCGTGGCGTTTGGTCGAAGCCTCAGGCTTGTTGTATGCTTCCGATGTTTGAAATCGAAGGGAAGTGAATGCTTACAACGGAGGTTATCAAAAGGTAAAGCCCGAAGAGAATGAGTATGCTGCCGACAACTCTGTTCATTACGGTGATTACGTTGTCTGTCATGAAGCGTTTGAGTTCGTTTGCGATAGCACATTTTACCAAGTCTATGGAAAGGACTGTTATAAGGATACAAATCAAAAATGTTATCTGACTCGGCTTTTTCTCGTAGCCCATTGCCACATTTATTGGGATAAGCCAATAAATCCATACGCCAGGGTTGGCAATGTTAAAGACAAATCCTTTGAGCATATACTTCCATTGCATTTTGCCGGTGGTCTCTATGTTGCGTTTTGAAGGGGTTATGTGGCGACGAGTGGCAGTATAAATTCCAAAACCTATGATTACACAGCCGCCAATCAGCCCTATGATACGCTGAGCGTAGGAGGTGGCAAACAGAGAACTCATTCCAAACCATGCAATAAAGACCATGATAATGTCTGAAAGAGATACGCCGAACGCAAGCTGCATTCCGCTTTTGAAGCCTTTGGTTATGCTTGTCTGAATGAGCGAAAAAAATGCAGGACCAACCATTAGCGAAAGGGTCAATCCAAATAGTATTCCCTGTGTTATTACGTTAAAACTTACCATTTGCTTTTGGTGTGATTTCAAACTTTTGAAACGGCTGCAAAGGTACAAATAAAAAGTGTGCAAACAGGCGATAATTGTGATTTTTCTCGCCGTGAAATGTGCCAATCGGGCTTTTATTCAAAGAATATTCTTATCTTTGCAGGCTAAAAATCACGTTTGAGAATAATGGAAACTAAAGTAAATACAATAGAAGAAGCAATAGACGAGTTCAAAAAAGGAAACTTTGTCATAGTTGTTGATGACGAAGACCGAGAGAATGAAGGCGATTTGATAATTGCAGCAGAGAAAATTACACCTGAAAAGGTTAATTTTATGTTGAAGCATGCTCGCGGAGTGCTTTGCGCCCCTATTACAATATCTCGTTGCAGGGAGTTGGGATTGTACCATCAGGTTGCCGACAATACCTCGGTTTTGGGAACGCCTTTCACCGTTACGATAGACAAATTGGAGGGTTGCTCCACGGGAGTTTCGGCTTCGGACAGGGCGGCAACCATTGCAGCATTGGCAGACCCCGCTTCAAAACCCGAAACTTTCGGTCGCCCGGGTCATATCAATCCTTTGTATGCCCAAGAAGACGGAGTATTGAAACGTGCAGGTCATACAGAAGCTGCAATAGATTTGGCAAGACTTGCGGGATTGTATCCGGCAGGCGCTCTCATGGAGATAATGAACGAAGACGGAACAATGGCACGTATGCCCGACCTTATGTTGTTTGCAAAAGAGTACGGACTGAAAATAATCACCATAAAAGACTTGATTGCTTACCGAATAAAAACTGAAAGTCTTATAAAGAGAGAACAGGAAGTATTTTTGCCGACACAGTGGGGCAATTTTAAGTTGATAGCTTACACACAGAAAGGTAGCAGTCTTACTCACCTTGTGTTGAAAAAAGGAGAGTGGGAAAAAGATGAGCCTGTCTTGTGCAGGGTTCACTCTTCCTGTGCAACAGGAGATATTTTTGGTTCATGCAAGTGTGATTGCGGAGAACAATTACACCGTGCCATGGAGATGATTGAAAAAGAAGGTAAGGGACTTGTGGTATATATGAGTCAGGAAGGTCGTGGCATTGGTTTGGTAAACAAGTTGAAGGCATACCATTTGCAGGAGCAAGGTATGGATACGGTAGATGCAAACCTTGCTTTGGGATTTAAGGCAGATGAGAGAGACTATGGGGTCGGTGCTCAGATATTGCGAGACATGAATGCGACCAATTTGAGACTTATGTCCAACAATCCCAAGAAGAGAAGCGGCTTGGAAGGTTACGGAATAAAGATAACGGAGAATATTCCAATCATTATTTCTCCCAACAAGTACAGCGAAAAGTATCTGAAAACCAAAAGGGACAGAATGGGACACCTTTTGCCCGAAGAATAAAAGCAAAGCGAAACGCTTGTTGAACAAATAAAAATTGCTATATTTGCAAATCGTAAGGAGAATGCCGAGATGAGCGAGATTGTTTCGATAGTTGATAAGATTGAAGACAGAGTAGTGGAAATTCTTGTGCAAAAAGAACAGCTTGAAGCAGAGTTGGCTTTGTGCAGACAGGAGAACGAGAAACTCAAAGCATCACTTGCGGCATTATCCGAGGACAAAAATAAAACAGAACAAGACCAACAAAAAAGTAAATTAACGAAAGCGATTGAACAAAGGGAAGATATAGACGAGTTCAGAAGCAAGATAGACGAATTGTTGCAGAAAGTGAACAAAGCATTGGCTTTGTTGGTTTCGGTAGAAGATAAAAAAGAAGACCATGGCAGAGGAGATTGTCAGCATGAGTGTTGAATTGGCAGGAAGGACATACAAAGTTAATGTCAAAGAAAGCGAGAGAAGCATTTTTGAGAGTGCCTCGGCGATGGTTAATGATACGATAAATGGTTATGAAGCAAGAAGAGCTTACGAGGATAAGCAGGATTTGCTTGCTATGGTGCTATTGCAATATGTTACGGCTTTCATTAAGCAAAACAGATTGCATAACGATGACAAGAAAATAGTTACAGAAAGACTGAAAGCACTGCTTCACAACCTTGAAAAAGTATCTGAATAGTTTTAATTGCAATATACCGCATCAGTTTCGTTGCAGTCTGTAAACTCAACACTAAAACAATAACGAGTTAAGCTCATTTTGGAGAAAACAGGCCTCATTTCGTAACAGAAATCTCTCAGGAGACGGTGGAAGTTTGATACAAAAGGCACTCAAATCTTTTCATTTAGGAGTTTACTATACTCCATTATCGAGATTGGTGCGGTTTTTCTTATCTTCAAATTGGTATTCGTGAATATCTTTCCGGCAGTTCCCGCTTATAAACTAACAATATTTATAAACACAACAATGAACATAGTAATCTTTATCGTTGTCGGATTGGTGGGAGTGGGCATTGGTATTGCTCTTGCAACGACAAAATTGAGGAGTATCTTGGAAAAAAAGAGCCAACAGGTACTTAAAGAAGCAGAAGAGAAAGCTGAAATTTTGAAAAAAGAGAAGATTTTGCAGGCAAAGGAGAAGTTCTTGCAATTAAAGAGCGAACACGAAAAGCAGGTGCAAGAGCGAAACAGCAAGGTCATGCAGTCAGAAAACAAAATTAAGCAGAAAGAACAGGCATTGAACCAAAAGGTGGAGGAATTGCAGAAGAAAAGTGCAGAATTCCTTGCAGCAAAAGAAAATCTCAACAAACAGGCAGAGCGTCTTCAAGCTCGCCAACAAGAAGTAGAGAAAGCCTATCGTGAAAGTATCGAAAAATTGGAACAAGTGGCAGGTTTGTCAGCCGAAGAAGCAAAGGCACAGTTGATTGAAAGCCTTACCGAAGAAGCAAAGAGCGATGCTGCCAACAAAATCATGGAGATTGTTGAAGAGGCAAAGCTGACTGCCAATCAGCAGGCAAAGAAAATCGTAATCGAATCGATACAACGTACAGCCACAGAGAACGCAATAGAGAACACAGTCTCTGTTTTCAATCTTGAAAACGAAGAGGTAAAGGGCAGAATTATCGGTAGAGAGGGACGAAACATCAGAACACTTGAAAATCTTACCGGAGTGGAGGTTATTATTGACGATTCGCCTGATGCAATCTTGCTTTCGTGTTTCGATCCTGTCAGAAGAGAAGTCGCAAGGCTCGCTTTGCACAAATTGGTAACCGACGGACGTATTCACCCTGCAAGAATAGAAGAAGTTGTTGCCAAAACAAAGAAGCAAATAGACCAAGAAGTAATCGAAACAGGTAAGAGAACTTGCATAGATCTCGGAATTGTGAATTTGCATCACGAACTTGTGAGAATGGTCGGCAAGATGAAGTATCGTTCTTCCTACGGACAAAACCTTTTGCAGCACTCTCGCGAAGTTGCAAACCTATGTGCGACAATGGCAAGCGAGCTTGGCCTCAATCCAAAGATAGCAAAGCGGGCAGGATTGCTGCATGACATTGGCAAGGTGCCTGACAACGAACCCGAATTGCCACACGCAATTCTCGGAATGAAGTTGGCAGAGAAATACAAAGAAAAGACAGAAGTAAGCAACGCCATAGGAGCTCACCACGATGAGGTTGAAATGCAAAGTCTCTATGCTCCGATAGTCCAAGTGTGCGACGCAATATCGGGAGCAAGGCCCGGAGCAAGACGAGAAGTCGTAGAGGCTTACATCAATCGTCTTCACAAGTTGGAAGAAATGGCAATGAGCTATCAGGGAGTTGTAAAGACATACGCAATTCAAGCCGGCAGAGAGCTGAGAGTTATTGTCTCGGCAGAGAAAGTGTCAGATCAGGAAGCCAATCAAATATCTTTCGATTTGTCAAAGCGAATTCAGAACGAGATGGTGTTCCCCGGCATGATAAAAGTAACGGTTATAAGAGAGACAAGGGCAGTAAACTACGCCAAGTAGTCCTTGCGGAATATCAAAATGCACAAAGGGCAGCAGAGAATCAAAATCTTTGCTGCCCTTTTCCTTATTATATATTATAGGATATGCAATCTGAGCGAACTATTTTCTGACTTGTTTTTTCGTAAGCTCGGTAAGCTGTCTTTTAGCCAACATTTTACACTCGTATTGAGCGTCTTCAAACGTCATAGGGAAAGGAGGTGTTTTTTGGGTAAAAGCACTTGCTCCGTGCAAAGAGCCGGTTATTCCCAATTCTCTTGCAACTTTGAGGTATCGAATGGCATCTATGACAACGCCTGCACTGTTTGGAGAATCTATTACCGACAATCGTGCATCAAAGCTGACGGGTGAGCCGCCAAAACCCTCCAATTCCAAATGGAAGTTGGCAATTTTGTTATCCTTATAGTAGGCAATATAGTTGCTCGGACCTGCATACAAGAAACTCTCGTGAGAATCCAAGCCCCTGATGTCGTGTTGGCAGCGAATGACATTCTCTTTGCTTATTTTCTTTGAAGCCAAGCGTGAAGTGTTCATCATATTTAGGAAATCAGTATTACCACCCACATTTTCCTGAATATGACATTTTACTTTGTGTCCTCGTGCGAATGCAAGCTCTTGCAACATCTGCGAAAGGATACTTGCACCAAATTGGCTCTTCATGTCGTCTCCGATTAACGGAAGCCCTGCATCTATGAATTTTTGTTCCCATTCGGGATTGGAAGCGATGAAAACAGGTATGCAGTTCAAGAAAGCCACGTGAGCATCTATCGCACACTGAGCGTAGAACTTCGTTGCCTGTTCGCTTCCCACCGGAAGGTAGTTAATCAATATGTCAGCCTTTACTTCTTTTAGGCGTTTGACAATATCGACCGAAGGAGTTGTTTCATCAACAAGGAATGTTGTATCGACAGGATACTTAGAGTAATCCCTCATGTGTTCAGACACTCCGTCCAAAACATGACCTTTTTCTACAACTACACAACTTTTCGGAAAATCTTGAGGTTCTATGATGTTGATTGTGCAGTTTGGTTTGGCATATATAGCTTTGTCCAATGTCTTTCCTACTTTACGTTGATCGACATCAAAAGCTGCAACCACCTCAATGTCTTCTGCCGTATAGCCTCCGATATTATCAGCCATCATACCTTGCGAAGAATTATTCCTTGCTTTGTTTCCGTAATACTCAAGCCCCTGAATGAGAGCAGAAGCACAGTTGCCAACTCCTACAATGGCAATTCTAATTTTTTCCATTTTTACTATTGTTTTTATATTGGTACATTATTCTTTGTTTATTTCTTCTTTACTGATTATTTCGTTCAAATTTTCGATTACTATATCGGCATAGTCCTCCGATTTATTTTCCTCTTGCCAACCTTTAACTTTTAACCAGATTGTCAAAAAACCCAATTTTTTTGCCGGAACGATGTCTTTCGGATACGAATCGCCCACCATTGCACACTCATTGCCATTTAAGTTCAGCTCTTTCAAACAATGGAGATACAATCTCTCGTCAGGCTTGCTGAACCCGACCTTTGCACTTTCAAAAACTCTCTCAAAAAAATGTTTCAATCCCAATTCACCCAACACAGTCTCTATATTGCCATAAAAGTTACTTATCAAAGCAAGCCTATACTTTGGAGACAAAAACTCCAAGACCTTTTTTGCATTCTCCACATTCAGCAACACCGTTTTGTAACAGCCGTCAAGAATTTTCGCTCTTTTTTCCTCCGAAACAAATACGTCTGTTATTTCCAAATATCTGCTTTGCAGCACAAGTTTCTTTTGCAAGGTATCTTTGAAAGTGTCAGTCGGTTTGACAAGATACTTTTTCGACAGATTACGTTCAGCATATACGTAAGCCTCTCTGAAAATCTTGTCGCTCAAATAAGGAAATTCCTTGGTATATTGGTCAAAGAACACATTGTACCAATGAATACCGCCCGTGTCAAGGGTAGCCCCGAAGTCAAAAACAAAAGCCTTTAAGTTCTTATCTTTACTCATCATTTTATCTTGGTTTGTAGTTTATATGTTTTTATCATTACAACGCCCACAATTATCCAGAAAAGTTCGCTAATCCTCATTGCAAGACCTATATACACCCCGTTGGCAGCTTCCATTCCCAAGCTCTTCAAAGCCAATATCAAACCGCCCTCCTTAGTTCCGAGTTGCATAGGAGAGAAGAATAGAATGTTGGCAAAGAGGCTCGTTCCGGTCGAAACAATTATCGCTTCCAACAAATTGACCTCCATTCCGATAGCCTGCATAATCAATAAAATCTCCAAACAGCCCGCAATTCTCGATGCTGTTTCGGTAACAAGCGAGCGAAAGAAGCGATTTTTGTGATTGAAGTACAAGTCCTGAATTTGAAAGTCTATTTGCTGCAAACCATCGCAAAACTCCGTTGTCATTTTCTTCCTTGCCCACTTTCCTACTATCGGAATTTTTTTAAGAGTGTTGAAAAAGCTGAAAGCAATGCCGCTTTTGAAAAACTTGGCAATAAAAAACGAAGCAAGAATGCACAAAAGGATAAAACAAGCCGATATAATCTTGATGCTTGAGTTTGTTTTGGGATACAGCAATATCAAAACAAATCCCAAAATCCAAAATACAAAGTGAGAAAGCACGTGCATAATTGCGTACATCAGCACAGAAGAAGTTGCTTTCTTTAATCCCACATATTCTTTGAGCCTCAAAATTCTGTAAGGTTCTCCTCCCAAAGCCATGACAGGGGTAATGTAGTTAATTGCATAGCCGCTTATTGTGAGCTTGAGAAGTTTGGCAAACGATATTTTTGCATCTGAACCGTTGTCTTGCGGAATGACTGCTTTCCAAGCAACAGTGTTTAGCGGATAAACAAGCAATCTCACGGCAACTATTGCAACAAACCACCACGATGTTTGTTTTATGTTGGCAACAATCTCATTCAAGCCGATAGACCAAACCATTGCAGCAACGGCAACAAGACCGATTGCAAGAAATATAAGTTCGTACCTCTTTTTCACTACGCTTTGGAATAGGTTTCTTTCAAAATGATATTATTAAACTTAGATGCAAATCGCTCTTGTCTCACAATCAGAACCACCAACACCGAGTTCATCACAACCAAGTCAAAAACAAAATAGAGCCAAACGCAGTCAAGAGCCAAACAAAAGAAGAGAAAAATCACCCTTGTGTTGAATTGCAATATATTTGTCAGCGGCATATTTGATTTGTTTGCCTCTCTGAGTGAGTTTTTCAGTCCTTGGGGAATGTTTTCTCCGAAAGTCGTCCTCAGGGTTTTGAGAAAGACCTGCATTTTTGGCGAAAGCATTTCTTGTTGTCTTGTATAGTTGCGATAAAACCACAGACAGATTTTTTCAAACGGCTTTTCTTTGAACGACATTCCTCTCAACATTTCACTCATCTCCCTTGAAGTATCGTGTTCGCTGCCCGAAGAAGATTTCAAAATCATAAGATGAATATTTCTATAATAGTCTGCCATTGCAGCGTGCAAGATATGGCACAACCCTGCGGCAGAAGCCAATAGCCACACCCAAGACGACCAACCCTCGTTCAACAATCGGAACACACATACCAAATAAATGCATATAAACCACAAGTCTCCTGCCAATCCGTCCAAAATTCTGCCGAGCCTTGTGTGATTATTGGTAAGCCGTGCGAGCTGTCCGTCAGTCGAATCGAGCAGATTGGCAAACACAAGCAGCACCATACCAACTATATTGACCTTCAAGTTTGCAGGATAGAACAACAGACCTGCCGCCACACCGACAAAAATGCTGAAAATGGTAATCATGTTTGGTGTAATGTGCAATCTCTCGCACAAAAGGGCAAGCCTGAAACCCAAGGGACGATAAAACCATATATCCAAAGTCTCCTCGGTGTCGGCAGACTTCAAACTATCCTCCAATGTTACATTCTTTTTCGATTGCATAAGCCTTCTATTTTATCACATATCACTTCTGCTGCTTGTAGTGCAAAGTCTGAGAAACTCGGAAAGTCGTTCACATCAATCACGTAGAACTTTCCCTCTTTTGTTTGGATTAAATCCATGCCGAAAACACATAGTTTCAACACCCTTGCGACCTTGTCTGACAGCCGTTTCAAAAATTTTCTGTTTATATCGGGAAACTCACCCGATATATTTTCCAAATCGGAGAATTTATTTGCCGAAGGGAAAAAGTATTCCAAAAACTCGCTCTCTGCAATGCGGTAAACCTTAACCAATCTTCCCTCTATATTCTCGCAAATCAAACAATGGTCAATCTGTCTTGCGAACATTCTGTCCACATAGTCCGCAAGCTCTTTGTCATTTCTTGCCGGCACTACATCTTCCGCACACATCGTCCGGGCGTCTGCACGCTTTATCCACAGAGAGTTGCAATCCGCAAAATTCTCTCGGCGTATTGACGAAATATTTCTGTGCTTCAGCAAAATAAAACGTGGAATTGGTATGCCGGCATCTTGCAGAAGGACATTAAATCGCTCTCGTGAGCAATTTCTTACACCTTCGGGAGAGTTTAAGACCTCTGTTTCCGATTGGCAAACATAGTCAAGCATATCTGTTGCAGCCTTGCCTCTTGCCATAGAGACTACAGAGCAGACCCCTTGCAGATGTTCTTTGCACAAATCGTCCTCTTCGACCACACAAACCCTCATTCCTCTTTTTTTCAAGGCTTGGCAGATGAGGTCAAAGAGCCTTTTGTCCTTGTGTTCACAGCCGACGGAGAACCTCTTTGCTCTGCCAACGCACAGAACTCTCTTGTTCTGATTTTCTATAAAGCACTCAGCCTTGTCAATGTCGCCTGCGTGGTCAATGTCGAGTATCTTTCCGAAGTTGAAAGCAAAAACCTCACAACCACTTTCGACCAACATTTGTTGGTAATTCCTCATTCGCTCCACACCCTGCTCCATTGCAGAAAACGCAACACTCAAAGCCTTTTTCCTCAGACAGTAAATCCCTCCCGAAACCAAAGCCCGCTCACTCTTTTGGCAGGAAGAAAATTCCAAAATCTTGTTTCTCTCGTCTGTTTTGACCCACAAAGGTTTTTCATCATCAACATAATCCGTAACAGCCATGAGTGCATCTATGTCTTTTCTCGAATTGAAATCATCAATATAGCCTTTGAACACATCTTCCGAGAAAATAGTATCGACGGTTGTAAGACACAGCTCCTCAAAAGGTCGGCAACTATTGTTGAGTATTGCATAGAAGCTGTGGGCAGAAGAAGGCGTTGTCTCGACAATCAGATTTATCGAACCATCTTTCTCTGTTACCCCTTCCAAATACCTCCTCAATTCGGGAGAGTGAGCATTGATAATGATTGAAATCTCCTCTGCACCCTGCGATTTGAAAATCCTGATAAGTCTTTCAATCAACATTTCTCCCCTTAGGTTTACCATAGGTTTCGGAACCTCTATTCCTTCTTCTCTCAGCCTGCTTCCTTCTCCTGCGGCTATGATTGCATATTTCATAATCAGCTGTTGTTATTATTGTCAGAATGTAAATCTCAGTCTGAAACGTATTCCCCATTTTGCAATATCGGGATTGTCCAAGTGGGTAAAACGTCTCACATAATCGACCCTCAGAACCTTGAAAATATTATCCACTCCAATGTTTGCCTCAATGTAAGGCGTCTCGCCCAATGCAAAGGTCGAGTAGCAACCTTGCTCGTTTCTCGGAAAATCTACAAGAGCAGGATTGTCCTCTGAGGGCATATTTTTGTCGCTAACGCCGCCCCAAAGCACCTTGAAGGCAAACACTTCTCTCCAATTCAAATGCTTTAAGAGCGGAATGCGGTTAAATATATATCCGTTGAAGTTGTAGTTCAACACCATCTGAGCATAACTATCCGAAACAAACTCATAGTAGTTCATAAGGTTGAAAGCCTCGTCTTGATACGCCCAGTTTTGGTTGGCATGATGCACAAACATAAGCGGAAAAGGCACACCGCCCCAAATCTTTCCTCCTTGCAGAGCAATGTCTGCATATCCGAAAGTCCACAGATAGAACCTTTTCTCAATGGAAGCCTTGATTTTGTGATATTCATAGTCGTTTCCGAAAAGATTTGTGCCGTAAGTGTAGTTCAAAGTGATAATAGGAGCAGTTGTATTGATAGTCAGCCTGTATTGTTGTTGCTGAAAGAATTTTTCTCCCTTGGCATATCGCAACTCTATGTCGAAACTCGGGCTTGAAATCTTGTTGTAAACCTTGCTTTTGTCAAAAGATATGAACTTTAAGCCCGCCAAAGGTTGCTCTTGCAGGTATTGCACACCTGTTTTCAACGACAGCTGGCTCGTAGTCTCATATTCGTACTCTGCTCTCACAAGTCGGTCAAACGACATCTTATCCGTCTTTCCCCTGTTGAAAGAAAGAAAGAACCTGTCTGCCTCTCCCATAAGCAAAGACTGACCATGAATTTTGGTGTTCTGCTCATACTTTATCGAAAGCAGGTTTTTTGGAAACTCCCACTGATTGTAACGCTTTTCGGCAAAGGAATACATTGCACAAGTCCTAAACTTTAATCTATGGTCTTTGAAACCATAAGCCACAAAGCCCTCAAAGAAAAGATGCTTGTTGAAGTTCATGTTGGTCTTTCCGCCTATTCTCAACCTCAAACCCTCCACATCGTTCCAACTTACGAAGTTTTCCAACCGTCCTATGTCGATTTTTCCAACTTCTACGTAGCCAGAGGTAAACGCCATGAGAGTATTGAGCAACAACTTGTATGCCGAATAATCGTTTAGCCTCAAAGCGTTGGAGTAGGTGAGACTTTCCGAAGGTGTAAGAGCCTCCAAGCGATTTTCTTCCCAGTAAGCAGGCAGTCTTCGGTTGTATCCCTCCAAGCGTTCGGTAAGGTCGATGCCCGAATAGAAGTTCTCTTTTTGCGGAGCATCAAAAACGTGCTTTGAAGCAATGTTTTGTTTTCTCACAAAGAGCGACAAACCATATATATTAAGTTCTGCATTTATCTTATCGGCAGTTTTGACCATTTTCCCGTTGTAAGGCTTGTATGTCTGCTCGATAGACAAATCATTCACGAAGTTCAAGCCGCTCTTTTTGTCCACACCCAAGAGCGAATGCACCAAAGAGTAATCACCCTCGGTGCTTATCCACAGCGTTCCGCCGAAACCTATGTCTCTTACGTTGGCGGGATTGAACAACACCTTCACACACTTTTTGCCATCGAAGACCACAGTATCCGAAAGGTAGAAATGATATAGAGCAACTCCCGCACTGCTGAGCGGAGATACAAAATCATTACTCAAAATATGCACTTTGTCGTCAAACAAATCGACCTCCGACACAATCTCATTGAGAATATTCTCCACACTTTCGGGGTCTAAAAACTTGCTTATCTGAACTTCTTTTTGGGCTTTGAGGATAGATTTTTCGCTTTTGGGACTTTTGCGGTAGTAATGCTCTTTCAGTTGTTCGCTAAAATACATCGGGAGATATTTCTTGCCGCTTAGCGGAGAGGTTTGCAAGTTATCGAAAACGTATTGTATGTTTTTGAATAAGCCTTTGTCCTTTGTGCTGTCTGTTATCCCGAGAAGAGAAATTTCAGTCTTGATGTGAGAAGAGTATTCGTAGTAATCAAATCCCTTAATGGAGTTTTGGTCTTTTTGTTCGACAACCTTTTTCATCAGACTGACCGCCGGATTGTCCTTTCTTTTGTATCGCTGCCTTTTTGCCGACACTTCCACAGCCTCCAACGCCACTGCATGAGGCTGCAATGCCACATTCAGATTCTCAGACCTGATGTCCGACAAGGCAAACGTCGAAGCCACATAACCCACAAAGCCAAACTGCACACTGTCTGCCGCATCTGAATATTCCAATGAGTATTTTCCCTGCCGGTCAGTAACACATCCGTGAACCAAAGCTCCATTGTGATACAAGCCGATATTGACATACGGCAGAGCTTCACCGCTTTGAGCATCGCTCACCCTGCCTTGCAAAACCACCTGCCCAAAGCACAGAGTGCAAAGCAAGTTTAGTCCGACCGAAAAAAGAATGTGTTTTCTCATCAGCTCATATCGTTAAATCTTTGTCTATATCGAAAAAAACAACTTTTTATTGTTTTTGTTTCAAAAGGCATGAGTAGTTTGCAAAGTCGGTAAAAACAAAGAGACAGAGCCTGTGTTTGCCCTGTCTCTTTTGTCTATTTAGATATATTTTATCTGTTTTTATTGAAGGCTTCTCAAGAAATCTATGCTCTTGTGGATAAGTTCATACATCACTTGGTCGTCCTGCACAAAGTTTACCTGCTTTCTGTACTCGCCCACAAAGTTTTCTATCTTTTCGGAGGACTTCAAGCCTGTCATCTGCTTACGGAAGTCGAACGCCTGTGCCGCATTGAGAAGCTCTATTGCCAACACCTTTTCGGTATTGTTCACAACGCGGTAAAGTTTTGTTGCCGCATTTGAGCCAAACGACACATGATCTTCCTGACCTTGCGAAGAGTCGATCGTATCTACCGAGGCAGGAGTACAAAGTTGCTTGGACTGGCTCACAACCGAAGCAGCACAATACTGAGGTATCATAAAGCCCGAATTAACCCCGGGTTTGGCAACCAAGAACGAAGGAAGGTCTCTTTTTGCTCCGATAAGCTGATAAGTTCTACGCTCAGAAATAGAGCCGAGTTCAGCAACCGCAATAGCCAAATAGTCAAGGTTTATTGCCAAAGGCTGACCATGGAAGTTACCTGCCGAAATAACCATATCCAAGTCGGGGAATACGGTAGGATTGTCGGTAGCCGAATTTATTTCGGTGGTGATTACGCTTGCAACATGTTCAATAGCGTCCTTGCTTGCACCGTGAACCTGAGGAACACAGCGGAAAGAGTAAGGGTCTTGAACGTGTTGTTTGTGTTGTTTGATGATTTGGCTGCCTTCGAGAAGCTCTCTTATGTGGCGGGCAGTCTCAATCTGACCTTTGTGAGGACGCACTTGGTGAACAGGGTCGAGGAAAGGTTCTATTCTTCCGTCAAAAGCCTCCAACGACACAGCCATTATTTGGTCTGCCAAAGCCGAAAGTTTTTTTGCCTTGATGACACACCACACTGCAAACGAACTCATAAACTGAGTACCATTCAAAAGAGCCAAACCCTCCTTGGATTGAAGCTCGATAGGCTGCCAAGAAAATTTCTCGTTAAGCTCCTTGCCGCTAATTCTTTCGCCTTTGTAATCGACAACTCCCAAACCCAAAAGCGGCAAACAAAGATGAGCCAAAGGAGCAAGGTCTCCCGAAGCACCCAAAGAGCCTTGTTGATAAACCACAGGGTAAATATCATTGTTGAAGAACTCAATCAAACGTTCAACCGTTTGGAGTTGCACTCCCGAGTTGCCGTACGACAAAGATTGGATTTTGTTCAACAACATTATCTTCACAATCTCGTGAGGCACTTGCTCACCAACGCCACATGCGTGGCTCATTACAAGGTTCTTTTGCAACTGAGAGAGTTGCTCCTTGCTGATAGAGATATTGCACAACGAGCCAAAACCGGTGGTAACACCATAAATAGGTTCTTTCTGAGTGGTCATCTTGTTGTCCAAATACTCTCTGCACTTTACTATTCTCGCTTTGCTTTCTTGCGAAAGCTCCAACTTCATACCCTTATGCAAAATCTCATCAACTCTTTCGAGCGTAAGCAAGTCGGGTGTTATTTGATGTGTTGCCATATCTTGATGTTTTATTTGTTTGTTATTTGATTTTCGATTGCAAAATTAGCACATTTTCTAAAATAATTCTTGTTGAGAGCCTTTTGAGGGGTACTTTCCCAAGTGTCGGTAAGCCGCCTCGGTGGCTTCTCTTCCCCTTGCAGTTCTCATGATAAAGCCCTCTTGAATGAGAAACGGCTCATACACCTCCTCAATCGTACCTGCATCTTCGCCCACCGCCGTTGCAATGGTGGTAATGCCCACCGGACCACCCTTAAACTTTTCGATTATGGCACTCAAAATGCGATTGTCCATTTCGTCCAAGCCGTTTTTGTCCACATTCAGAGCCTCCAAGGCTTTCTTTGCAACAGCTATGCTTATCTTTCCGTCGGAGAGAATTTGGGCAAAGTCCCTCACTCGCCTGAGAAGCAGGTTTGCAATTCGGGGAGTGCCTCTGCTTCGGCGGGCTATTTCTAAGGCTGCATCGTCGTCAATAGGCGTTGCAAGGATTGCGGCAGAGCGTCTGATGATGTTTGCAAGCGTTTGGTGGTCATAGTATTGCAGACGACAAGTAATGCCAAAACGCGAACGCAGAGGAGCTGTGAGCAAACCGCTTCGGGTGGTTGCACCAATGAGAGTGAAAGGATTTAAGCCTATCTGCACACTTCGGGCATTCGGACCGCTCTCAATCATTATGTCAATCTTATAATCCTCCATTGCCGAATAAAGATACTCTTCCACAATGGGCGAAAGCCTGTGAATTTCATCAATAAAAAGCACATCATTGGTCTCCAAGTTGGTCAAAATACCTGCCAATTCGCCCGGCTTGTCAAGCACAGGACCGGAAGTCATCTTCACATTTACCCCGAGTTCGTTGGCAATAATGTAGCTCAAAGTCGTCTTTCCCAAGCCGGGAGGACCATGCAACAACACATGATCTAACGCCTCGCCTCTCTCTCTTGCCGCACGAACAAAGATTTTCAGATTTTCCTTAATCTGACTCTGACCGGCAAAAGCATCGAACGCCGAAGGACGCAAAGCCTTCTCATAATCGCTCTCATTTTTTGAGAGACGCTCCTTTGAAGGGTTCAGATTTTCATTCATTTTCCTTTATTTTGATAAAGTTTTTCAGGCTGTTGTCGTTTCCAATCGACCACAAGCCACAATCCTTTTGCCCTGCAAAGGTAAGAAAAAAGCCGTACTTTCACTTCTTGCTATCCAATCCTTTTGTACTCTTTTGAGAACCAAGTGTTTACAAAACGGCGTTTCGTCGGAACGAAACGCCGTTTTATCGTACTGAAATGGCGTTTTATTTTCGCAAAACGGCGTTTTGTTTCGGCAGATTTTTGTTGTGCGAAAACTTGGCGGTAAACTATTTGTGTTTCAGCTTGTTGTGTTTTTGATGTAATGGTCTTTTCGATTTGGTGATATGAGGCTTGCGGAGAACAAAAGAGAAGGAATAACAGCCCGAAATAGCACATAAAAACTCTGAATAGAGTGTGTAATATGGGTGCAAAGAGGGGCTGCGAGAGTAAAAATGTGCATAAAAACGACAAATCCAAATGTTAAAAATGCAGATTTTGACTATAAAATTTGTAACTATGGATATAAATGATGTTTATTTAGAATCTATTTGAATAAATCCCTAAACCATGTTAATAACTCTATATGAGGTTGTGTTATTACCTCTCCCCGAAGCGATAATTTAATTTGAATTAAAAAGACAAATACCCTTATCTTAAACTCAGAAGAGCTGTTTGTCAAACTGTTTGCTCCAAAAAACAAAATGTATTATCTTTGCTGCTTGTTAATTTCAACATTGGGTACGAACCGAAGTGCGATTGACACACAAGAAAAACAAGAAAAAAGCAATAGTAAACAAGAAAAAAGCAACAGTAATGAGAAAACTAATTTTGAAGACGGCAGCTTGCCTGTTATTATCGTTTGTTTCGCTCTCTGCGTTAGCAGACCCCAAACCACCCGTTCCGCAATCTCAATATTACGGACATACAAAGACTGGGAACGTAAACAGAGTTCCTTATACAAGTACTAATCCTGGTAACGAAATGGATACGGAGGGGAATGTTCCTTTGACGCCTGCAACACTTGTTTTGCTCACATTGGCATCGGGATTTGCGGGAGTGAAGATTTATCGTAACAACAAAGAAAAATAACGGGAGGAAAGGACAATGAAGAAACTATTACTTATGGCAACAGCATTGCTGTTTGCCTGCACTGCGGATTTGTTTGCACAAATTACTTGGCACGGAACCGGCACAAAGGATAATCCTTACTTAATTGAATCGGCAGATCATTTTAGAGCAATCAACACAAGGGGATTGGATAACTATTATAAGCAGACAGCGGATATTGATTTAGGTTCAATATCCGCAAATAATACCACTCCTGCATACGTTGTCGGAAACTTTACAGGCAACTATGACGGAAATGGTAAGAGTATAACATATCAAATAAGTATCAAAGTCAACGACACAGACGAGAATCAGGACGGATATATTGGTCTTTTTGGTACTTTGTCAAGTGCCGTCGTAAAGAATCTTACCATTAAAGAATCTAACATTAGTTTTACTTGCAGTGAGAGCGGAGCCTATTCACAGACTCAAAGATATATGGGCTTTATTTGTGGCAGAATGACTGGCAATGCTACTATTTCAAATTGTTGTATCAATGATTCGAGGGTGAATATTTCGGGATTTCGTAACAAAATTTGCTTCTATGTTCATGTGGCAGGAGCTGTCGGAAGTATGGAGGGCGGAACTCTTCAAGGAATTTCTTATTCTTGCGAGACTACATCGGAAAGACCTTACACACTTGACGGACTTTCTTGCGTTGGAGGAATGGTTGCCAATTTGGTTTCAAAATCTAATGTGGTGATAGAGAGATGCCTTTTCAGAGGTTCGCTTCGTGTTCAAGGGTATAGTTTTACTACGTGTGCAAATGTGGGAGGCATTGCGGGAAGAGTACAGAAAGGAGATCCGAATGATAATAATAATAGTATTGTTATAAGGAATTGTTATGTTGATGCAACCGCAATAGTATCGGAGAATACCAGAGCCTACGAATCAGTTGCCGCAGGTATCGCCGTGTTGGCTCGTTCGGTCAATTTGTATAATTGTTATGCGAACATAGGTAGAATATCTGTTGTACCTGATGCTACATATAATGCTGCTTATCCTTTGAGTGGAAAGGTTAATGATGGTAATTCGGAATCCGATCTAACATTCAGAGCAGGTTGTGAAAATAGTGGTGCGACTGTTGTGAAGAATGAGGAAACTAAATACTATCATACGCAGTCTGCAGGCAGTGTAGCTCCTTTGTTGTCGCAAACCTCCAACCAATCAGAGATGCAAGACGAGTTGGTGTATTTGGGAGATGATTTTGTTGAAGTGTGCAGACCCAATAACGAGAGTGAAACTTGCAAAATAGAATTGAAATCTGCGATTAAGGGACATATCTACTCCAATCAAGATGGTGATTTTACAACATTGACAACATGGCAAAACTATGTTGATCCTGTCAACGAACCGAATGCTTGGGAAAATGTGAAAAGTATTGACATTAAGAACAAGGTTACAATAAGAAGTTCCGCAAGTATTTCAAATAATTTGGGTAGTTCAGAAAGCAGGCTACCGATAAAAATCAGAAAAGATGCGGCTTTGATTTTGGAAAATGGGCATAATATCGATTTGTCTTACGTTGATATTACCATAGAAGACGGAGGCAGCTTTGTTAATGGTACTACTAATGATATGAAAGGCGTGATAACGAAGGAGATTTACCCGGATATGTGGAACTTTATCGGCATGGCAGGACACCAAAACATGGAACCGCTTCACGATGCTTACAATGCAGCACAACCGGTCGGTTGTTTGCGTTTCTGGGCTTTGAAGTATGGCTATGAAAACAATATGTGGGACGAAAATAACTACCTTATGTGGAACGATCCTGTAGCAATAGGAGAAGGGATACTTATTTATACAAATGGAAATCATGTCTTTGTGAATATAGACGACAAAACAGATGATGATAATGGAGAACAAGCCCCGACGGTTGTCAATTTTGTGAACACAGATTTAGTGATAACTAAGAATGTTGGACAAAATACTAATGGTAATTGGCTTGCTTTGGCAAATCCATACCCTGCACGCTTGGACGTAAGCAAAGTATTGAGCGGAATTGCAAACGAAAGTAATGAAGCTATTCAAGGAGAATGTGTTTACGTACGAGACGGAAAAAATCCGGTTTGGACAATCAAGAGTTCCGGAACGATAGAAGCAGCACAAGGTTTCTTTGTCCAGTTTAATTCATCTGGAGAGAAGCAAGATACTCTTTCAAAATCTATGCTTGTAGATTATCCTACAACAAAGAATAACACAAGTAAGGTTGCGGCGAGTGGAGCAGGAGAGTTTTTGAGAGTGTCGGTTGCGAGTGAGGGATACCGAGTGCCGGTGATGTATCGCCAAAACGATGCGGCGAGTGCCGAGTACGACATTTTCGATGCCGACAAGCTCTTTGGCAGCGGCACAGTTGCCGAACCATACTTTGCCCTTGGCGAAAGAATGCTATGCAAGCAGGAAGCAGACAGCACACACTTTGTGGCAGACCTTAACATACGCAGCGAGCAGAGCCGCAGTGTTGAGATTATTGCCGAATATATTCCGGAAGGCTACACACTCAGCTTGATAGACGACAACAATGAAACGGTGATGAACCAAGACGATGTATATACAGCCGACATTGCAAGAGGCGACAACGAAGGACGTTTTAAGCTCGTGATAAACAAGAACAATGTATCAATAGAAGACGTTGCCAATGTGGAGGAAATAAAGTTCTACAACAACAATCGTCAAATCACAATCAGCACATTTACCCTTGACGAAGTGGCGTCGGGAACTTACATTGTGAATGTGCAAACAGATGAAACTTCATTTTCAAACAAGATAGTGGTGCATTAAGATGCACTGCTATTGGAACGAAAATTCTTTTTTCTTTTTTTACGTACCCGAGGGCAGGCGACTGCTTTCGGGTTTTGTTTTGATGGATTGTTACAAGGCTTTTTTTGAGTGTTTAATTGCGTTTTTTGTTGTTTGTGTTAATTATTTTTGTACATTTGTAGCGTAAAACGGAGTGAGTATCTGAAAGCAGTTGTCTTTTTCGGGCAACGAAACATTTGGAAAAGATATTCGTTCTACTTATAAATAGGTGTTGAATAGTGAACAATAAACATAGGAATATGGATACAATAGTTGTTGGGATTGACTTTTCTAAAACTTCATTGGCGGCAATGAGACTTGCAAGCGATGTGGCTGTGAGAGCTGAGGCTGATTTGCTTATTGTGTGGGTCGAAACTGCCGAAAAAGACCGCTGTGAGGCAGAGGCAGAATTGAAACGTATGTGCGATGATTTGTCTGCCAAGATGGCCACCGGCAATAGTGTTTCTTACAGAATAGTTTCCGGTCGTAAGGTATATACGGCCCTTAACTCCGTTGTTAAGGAAGAGCAGGCAGACTTGCTTGTTATCGGAACTCATGGCAACAGCGGATTTGATGAGAAGTTTGCCGGTGCAAATACCTACAAGACTATTACTATTTCTTCTGCTCCTGTGTTGAGCGTTAGGGAGAACTTCAATTTTGATAAGTCGTTGGAGCGTCTGGTGATGCCGATTGACTCTACTCGGGACACAAGACAAAAAGTGCCTTGGACAATAGAGTTTGCCAAGATGTTCCCAAATACTACCATTCACGTCTTGGGAATACACACAACGAAGAACAAGACCGTAAGGAGTGAGGTTGAGGGTTATGTGGGTAGCGTCGAAAGGTTGCTCGACAAAGAGAAAATGGACTACGTTACCGATTATGTTGATGCGGAGAACACTACGCTTTCTACAATCGAGTATGCAGAAAAGATTAACGCCGACTTGATTGTCATAATGACCGAACAGGAGAAAACGCTCAGCAATATATTCCTCGGACCATACGCTCAGCAGATGATCAATCAGTCTCCAATTCCGGTTTTGGCTGTTTCGGTAAAGCAAATCAACGGAGAGAGCAGGTAGAAAATGAGTGTCAGGTTGAAATTTGCCTTTCTCGCTTTTGCGATGTGCGTTTTGGGTTCTGCAACTGCTTTTTCTCAGGTGAGGATTGTGGCAGACGGCAGATTGCAAACTATTTTGGAACGACACATAGAGTACAACGAGATGTCGCGTTCCATTCAGGGCTATCGCATAAGGGTGAACAGCTTTACGGGAAGCAATGCCAAGTCGAAGGCTTTTGCTCTCAAAGAGGAGCTTTTGGATAAGTATCCCAAGATGAGGGCGTATGTTACCTTTGATGAACCTAATTTTATTGTCAAACTTGGCGACTTTGTCAGCCGATTGGACGCATACGCTGTCTATTCGGAGCTTCGCAAAAGCGTAAACACTGCTCAGATAATAAGAGATTGGATAAACAATCCGGTGATTGACGAAGAGGATTTGTACGTTCCCGAATATTATGAGGACGATCTTGAAAAGGATTTTTGATAACTAACAAAAAACAATATACAATGGACATTAAAACATACATAGAGGAGAATAAGGACAGATTTTTGGAAGAGCTGTTCTCTCTAATTCGCATTCCGTCGATTTCTTCAATCGAAGCACACAAACCGGACATGATTCGCTGCGCTCAAAGGTGGAGAGAAATTATCCTTGCCGCAGGTGCAGACCGCTG
This sequence comes from Bacteroidales bacterium, assembly GCA_004551865.1. GTDB lineage: Bacteria > Bacteroidota > Bacteroidia > Bacteroidales > P3 > Onthomorpha. The sequence goes on along the minus strand of SFPR01000019.1, from coordinate 1,641 downwards.
TGAGGTCATGCCGACAAAGGGTAACCCTGTTGTGTATGCAGAAAAAATCGTTTCGCCGGACAAACCTACTATTTTGATTTATGGACACTATGATGTGATGCCGGTAGATCCGATTGAACTTTGGCATACCGAACCTTTTGAACCGCAAATCAAAGACGGACATATTTGGGCAAGGGGTGCAGACGACGACAAGGGTCAGTCATTCATGCACGCCAAGGCTTTCGAGTATTTGATTAAGACAAACGCTCTTCCTTGCAATGTTAAGTTTATGTTGGAAGGAGAGGAGGAGATAGGCTCTGTAAGTCTTTATGATTTTTGTAGAGAAAACAAGGAGCTGTTGAAGAGTGATATTATATTGGTATCGGATACTTCTATGTTGGCTTCTGATATTCCGTCTATCACAACAGGTTTGAGAGGCTTGGGATATGTGGAAGTGAAAGTAACAGGGGCTAACAGAGATTTGCATTCGGGTCTTTATGGCGGTGCTGTGGCAAATCCTATCAATGTTCTTTGCCAAATGATTGCCAAACTGACCGATGAGAACAACCATATTACCATTCCGGGCTTCTATGATAAGGTATTGGTGGTTTCAGATGAGGAAAGAAAGTTGATGAATCAGGCTCCGTTTGACGAGAAAGCCTATAAGGCAGCCTTGGATATTGACGAGGTTCATGGCGAAAAGGGTTACACCACATTGGAACGCACAGGCATAAGACCAAGCCTTGATTGTTGCGGAATATGGGGCGGATATACAGGAGAGGGAGCAAAGACCGTCATTCCTTCTACTGCTCATGCAAAGATTTCTTTCCGCCTTGTGCCGGACCAAGACTTTGAAGAGATTACCGAACAGTTCGCAACATATTTCAAATCGCTTGCTCCAAAGTCGGTGAGGGTCGAAGTAACTCCGCTTCACGGCGGTTACGCTTACGTTTGCCCTATTGATATGCCTGCATATCAAGCCGCAGAGGCAGCATACGGCAAAACCTATGGCAAACGTCCTATTCCGTCTCGAAGCGGTGGCAGTATCCCTATCATAGCAGGCTTTGAGAGAATACTCGGAACAAAAGCCATTCTCATGGGATTTGGTCTTGGCTCTGACGCAATCCACTCTCCAAACGAGAACTACCCGTTGGAGCAGTTCTTTAAGGGAATAGAAACAATCACTTACTTCTATTCGGAATTGGCAGAGCGTTGTGCAAAATAAGAAAATCAAGATGTGTTTAACCATAAAAGGATAACGTTATGAAAAAAGTGCTTTTAGCTTTTGCGTTCTTGCTCCTTGGTGTTGCAGGAATGTCGCAAAACGGCTCTTACAGGGTCGATAAGATTTATAACAGCAACGTTCAGCCGGACGACTTATATACCGATGTTGTCGCAATGTTGTACAAGATTGATGCAAAGCAGATGGATTTGAACAGCATAGTAATCAATGACGGCAAATTGACGATGATGATTGATAGAGCGAGCAATTCCGAGAGCTTTGAGCTGTCTTTCCAAATCAGCTTGCAAAGACAAGAGGGTAGCAGCAGAGTTTATGCCGAGGGATTGACAATCGAGCAACTCAAATCGGGTAAATACCTTATCAAAGACAAGAACAACAAACCTCTTATCGAGATGACAAAACAAGATTAAACTTTCTTT
>SFPR01000063.1 GCA_004551865.1 Bacteroidales bacterium | reverse complement strand
TGCTATAAAGCTGTCAGTGTACATAATAACGTAGTATAATTTCAGTTTGTCAATTTATCAATTCGCAAAGATAAGAAAAAAACACAGAACAACAGCAAAAAGCACCCACAGACAAACAAAAAAGTCATCATTTTGTCGCAAAAAATCACCATTTTTGACAAACGTTTTTTCTTCGATTTTTGCTGCCTTTTCTCACTTTTGCGATTGGCAATGGGATTACCAAATATTTTTTCGCCGTGGTAATAGGATTACCATGGCGTGGTAATGGTATTATCACGGCGTGGTAATGATATTACCATGGGAAGATAATCGGATTACCAACAAGAAAAAAATTTTGGTAATACTATTTTGCTGAATAATAGGCAAGAAAGAAATGACAAAATGCCGAACGAATTCAATTACTTGCAGGAAGTGGTTGAGCTTTTGAGCATATCGTTGCTTTTTTGCATCATCGAAAAGGCGTAATGTTTCATTTGCTCTGCCTTTTCTTTGCAATCTGATATGTGGTTGTGCTTGGTACTGTCGCCAAGTCGGTAGAGGAATTCGCCTCCCTGCCGTTCACATATATAGAAATAGTCTCTGTCCAACACTCCCACTTTGTCATCGGCACAAAAATAGGCATATTGTCGTTCCACTCTCTGCAAATCTACTCCCAAGGTGTGGTTTTGATAGTCCGAAAAGAGCATTGACAAAATGGTTGGCGTCAAATCTATCTGCAAAGCAAGGCTGCTGTCTCTGTGGGGTGCTATCTCTGTGGGGTAATAGAGGAACATGGGGGTGTGGTGGTACGAAAGCGGCATTTGATATAGCGATGAGGGCTTGGCATATCCGTGGTCGGCAACAAAAACAAAGAGAGTGTTGGCAAACCAATCTTGTTTTTGTGCTTGCGAAACAAAGTTACCCAATGCCCAATCGGCATATTCGACCATTTGTTGCTTAATATCTCGGCTCTTTGGCTTGAATGGTATGTCATCAGGCAGGATATAGGGCGCGTGATTGCTTGCCGAAAGCATACAAACGAAGAATGGCTTGCTTTTGTCCAAAGAAGAAATGGTTTGAATTGCTTTTTGGAACATCAGATGGTCGCTCACTCCGAGTGTACTCTTGACTTGGCTGTGAGGATAGTCGGTTTGGGAGATGATTTTCTGTATTCCGTTGGCATAAAGGAAGCCCGAAATGTTGTCAAACTGAGCATCGTGTGTGGTAAAGTAGAGGGTTTGGTATCCGCGGTCGGCAAGGTTGTTCGGCAAACCGCACATCTGTGGCACGGAAGTTGTCTTCATGCTGTGCCGGTCAAAGAGTGCAGGGTGCGAAAAGAGGGTCGAATATACTCCGTTGTAGGTGTGAATGCCGGCGGTGTAAGCATTTTCATAGCTGAGCGACAAGGCAAGAAGTTTATCAAGGCATGGGGTGAGAGTGCTTTGGGGATTGAAATGTCCGCAATGCTCTGCCGACATTCCCTCCATGATAATCAGAACGACATTTGTGCCTTCGGGAAGTTGCAAAAGGCTGTCGGCGGTTTTCACTTTTTCGATTTGTTCTTTCCAAACCTTGTCTGCAAAGGAGGAAGAGACCAAGTGCAAGCCTTGGTTGGATTGTTTGGAAGTTTCTTCAATGCTTTTGAAGAGGACAAAGGCGGGATTTAGTCCCAAATTGTTGAGAAAAGCGTCGTTGCAATGGTATGCCGTTCCTACTCTGAGGGGACTTTTGGCTGCCAAACGACCTCTCATTCCCACCGCACAAAGACATAGACAGACAAGTGCCAAAGGTATTGCTTTGACAAGGCTCAAAGGTTTAATCTTTCGGCAAATTGTACGTCTGTAATTGAGGTTCATCAGAAGCACATAGCCTATGCAAACCGCCACAAACAAGAAAAAGTAAATCAAAAAGCCGACTTCTTGAAATATCATCTTAATAAGGAAGCCGAAGGTGGAGAAATAGGAAAACACCGAGGCGTTCAGGTGGCTGAAAAAGTTGTTATAGTATGGAATGTCGGCAGAGCAGATGAGGAAAGCTACACAAAAAAGAGTACAAGTCAAGATATGGATTATTTTGTAGAAGAGCTTGGATTTCAATCGGAACACTTCGCCAATCAAAACTCCAATCAGAGGAAGCGAAAGCAGATAGCAACAAACGCAACTGTCAAACTGCAAGCCTATGAGGAAACTTTTTGCAAGTTCCGAGCCGAAATCTGCCTGTACATTGCCCGAATATATCGACACAAAGAGAAACAACAATCTGAAAAGGAAGAAAAACACAATCGCAACTGCATAAGCGACAAATATATAAGCTGTTTTCATGGTTTGGGTTTGGTGATTGGGGATTAGAGTGTTTGCATTCCGACCAGCTGAGCGAATCCTCCCGAAAGGTTTATCAACTCTTGGTAAGTGCCTCTTTCGGTTATTCTGCCTTTTTCCATAAATATGATTTGGTCGGCTTTGGTTATGGTCGAAAGTCTGTGGGCAATGATGATGCAAGTCTTGCTTTGGCTCAGTGCATCTATCGCTTTTTGAACGGCAAGTTCGCTTTGAGCGTCCAAAGCCGACGTTGCCTCGTCCAAAAGCAGTATGTCGGGATTTTTCAATAGCTCTCTTGCAATGCAGATACGCTGTCTTTCTCCTCCCGAAAGGCTCATGCCTCTGTCCGAAAGACGTGTTTGGTAGCCGTTTTCGGTTTTCATGATAAACTCGTGGGCATTTGCCGCAAGGGCTGCTTGTTGCACCTGTTCCAATGTGGCATCGGGATTGGCAAAAGCTATATTATTATATATTGTATCGTTGAACAAAATCGGCTGTTGCCCCACATAGCCAATCTTTCTCCTCAAAGAGTTGATGTTAAACCGCCTTACGTCGGTAGAGTCAATCGAAACGCTTCCGCAAGTGCAGTCGGCAAATCGCGGAATTAAATCAACAAGAGTGCTTTTGCCCGCTCCCGACTCTCCAACCAAGGCAATGGTCTGCCCTTTCTTGACTTCCATGTTGATATTGTCGAGAACCATTTCGCCATTTTCCGAATAGGAAAAGCAAACATCTTTGAACACAATGCTTTTGTCGAAAGATTGCAAGACCACTGCGTCTTTTGCTTCGATTATTTTCTCGTCTGCATCGAGTATTTCCTTAATTCGCTTTGCACAAGGCTCGGCTTTTTGCAAATTGTAGAAGGCTGTGGACACTGCCTGCAAGGGAGAAATCATTCTTGCGAAGATTAGAGTGAAGCCTATGAGGATTTCGGGTGCAAGCTCTCCGCCTAACACCATTGAACCTCCGAAAACCACAACAAAGATTAGGGCTGTTATGGCAAGAAATTCGGTCAGAGGAGCTGCCAACTCCTGCCTTGCCGACACCTTTATGGCTGTTTTGGTGTAGGAATTGTTGCTTTTGTCAAACTTGTCTGTGATTATCTTCTCGGCATTGAAAGACTTGATAAGTCTCAATCCCCCTATGCTTTCCTCACAAAGCGAAAGCACTGTGCCCATTCGGCTCTGTGCCTTGGTGGAATTGCGTTTGAGGCTCTTGCCGGTCAGGTTTATCAAAAAATATGCAACCGGCATGACCACAAAAGCAAGCAGCAACAGCTTCCATGAGGCAATAATGAGAGTAAACAGACAAAAAATAACCATCAAAGGGTCTTTGACCAACATTTGAAGGCTGCTCAGAACGCTCCATTCTATTTCTTCCAAGTCGGAAGTAAGTCTTGCGATTATGTCTCCTTTTTTTCGCGAGGTGAAAAAGGCAATCGGAAGAGTGGTTATTTTGTTGTAGAGTTTGTTTCTGAAATCTCGCGTTATCCCGTTGCGAATTGGAGCAAGAAAATACATACCCAAATAGCGGAAAAGGGCGGAAAAGAACACTCCCGCAAGATAAACGCCCCCGATTGCAATCAAACAGGCATATATTCCGTGCTTTTGTTTGTACAAATCTATGTGCCACGAAAAGTAATCCATGATTGTCTGCTTGTCAAAAGCAAAGTCGGGACACAGTTCGGGCGGAGAGACAACTCCGAACAAAACAGAGAGAAACGGAATTATCATCACGAACGAAAACAAGGAGAAAAAAACATACAAAGCGTTGGAAAGAATATTCAAAAACACCTCTTTCTTGTAGTTGGACACTCCTTTTAACAACTCCAATACATTCTTCATCGGTTCAAATTTTCGTTCATGGTTTCCAGAACGCCGTTTTACAAAAATAAAACGGCGTTCTGTTGTGGCAAAACGGCGTTTCATCACACCAAAACGCCGTTTTGTAACTGCTTAATAACGATAGTGCTCTGCCTTATAAGGACCATCGACGCTCACTCCTATGTAATCTGCCTGCTTTTGGGTGAGCTTGGTGAGTTTAACTCCTATGTTGTCTAAGTGAAGTCTTGCAACCTCTTCGTCCAAGGTCTTCGGCAGGCGATAAACTCCCACTTCGTACTTCTTGGTCCAAAGTTCAATTTGGGCAAGTGTCTGATTGGTGAAAGAATTGCTCATTACAAACGAAGGATGTCCGGTTGCACAACCAAGATTGACCAATCTGCCCTCTGCCAACAAGTAGATGCAATGTCCGTCGGGGTAGATGTACTTATCGACCTGTGGTTTGATGTTCACTTTCTTTATTCCCTCCCAGTGTTCCAAACGTTCAACCTGAATTTCGTTGTCAAAGTGTCCTATATTGCAAACAATGGCTTCGCTTTTCATCATTGCCATATCCTCAGCCGTGATTACATCGCAGTTACCCGTCGTTGTAACGTAAATGTTTCCTTCTTTCAAGGCATCTTGTAGAGTAGTTACTTCAAAGCCTTCCATAGCTGCCTGAAGCGCACAAATAGGGTCTATCTCGGTTACAAGAACTCTTGCTCCATATCCCCTCATGCTTCTTGCACAACCTTTTCCCACATCGCCGTAACCACAAACCACCACAACCTTTCCTGCTATCATCACATCGGTCGCTCTCTTTATTCCGTCTGCAAGAGACTCTCTGCAACCATAAAGGTTGTCAAACTTGCTCTTTGTTACCGAATCGTTTACGTTGATTGCCGGAATGAGCAGTTCGCCACGCTCCATCATTTGATAGAGACGATGAACTCCCGTGGTGGTTTCTTCGCTCACTCCTCTCAAACGCTTCATTATCTTGTGCCACTTCTGATTGTCTTCGGCTTGAACGGCTTTGAGGGTTTTCAAAATGATGCTTTCTTCTTGTGAAGCGGCAGGAGCGTCAAGCAATGCGGGATTGTCTTCTGCCTGATAGCCCTTGTGTACGAGCAATGTGGCATCTCCGCCGTCATCTACAATCAAATCCGGACCTCCGTCGGCAAACGAAAGAGCCTGATTGGTACACCACCAATACTCTTCGAGACTTTCTCCCTTCCAAGCAAAGACAGGCACTCCTCTTTCGGCTATTGCCGCCGCTGCATGGTCTTGTGTGGAGAATATATTGCAGGAACACCATCTCACCTCTGCTCCCAACTCCACCAAAGTCTCAATCAAAACTGCCGTTTGTATCGTCATGTGAAGCGAACCCATGATTTTGGCTCCCTTCAATGGTTTTTCTTTGCCGTATTTGGCTCTCAGAGCCATAAGACCCGGCATTTCCTTTTCGGAAATCTCTATTTCCTTTCTTCCCCACTCCGCAAGGGAAATATCAGCTACCTTATACTTCAAATTATTGTCCGTCATGTTATAGTGTTTTTTGTTGTTACTTCATCAATTTGTAGATTTCAAAGAATATATCGGTGTTTTGCATAACTCTCGTAAAGTTTTCTGCTCCCGGACCGAAAGAGTAAATCGGCACAGGCACGCCTGTGTGGTTCAAAGTCGTCCACTTGTCTTGGGTTTTGCTGCCCTTGGCAGGCAGGGTAAGCCCTCCCGTTTCGTGATCTGCCGTTACCACCACAAGGGTGTTGCCTTTCTTTTTTGCAAAATCGAGAGCTATTGCCACACATCGGTCAAAGTCCAAGGTCTCTTCTACCATTGCATCGTATTTATTGAGGTGTGCCTCCATGTCGATGCGGCTTCCTTCCAACATCATAAAGAATCCGTTTGGATTTTTGTCAAGTTGTTCGAGTGCTTTGAGCATATATTGTTGCATGACGCCACCTCGCTTTGAGGCTTCGGGCAGATGACCCTCGGCAAATAGTCCGAAAATTTTCTCGCTCTCACACTTTGAGAGTTCGTCTTGGGAATATACTATGACATATCCGCGTTTTGCAAGGCTGTCAATAAGATTTAACTTGTCTTTTCTGCCCTTGGAAGTAAATCTTTCGGCACCTCCTCCCAACGCAATGTCGCAATACTCTTCCAAGTAGCTCAAAGCGATTTGTTCTTGCAAGTCTCTGTTTTTCACATTGGCAACAAAAGCTGCCGGAGTGGCGTGAGTGAGATCGCAAGAGCAGACAATGGCTGTGGATTTGCCATATTGCTTTGCTATTTTCAAAAGCGATGGGTGGGAGATGTTGTTTGCGTCCAAGCCTATCGCCTTGTAGTTGGCTTTATGTCCCGTTGCAATGGCTGTACCTCCTGCTCCCGAGTCGGTTACTTCTCTGTCTGCACACGATGTTATCGACAATCCGGTGTATGGCATGGTGTACATCGAGAGGCTTTTGCCGTTTGCAAGGTATGCGGCGTAGCTTTGAGCTAAGCCCATGCCGTCTCCGATAAGCAAAATCACGTTTTTGACTTCGCTCTGAGCCAAAGCAAAAAACGACAGAGCGATAAGGCTTACAAAAGAGAGTGTTTTTTTCATTTATTTCAAGTCTATTTGTTCCAAAATGGTGTTGTAGAGCCACTTTGTGTCTTTTCCCATTACTCTTACTTGTTGAGGAACTATGCTTTGGGCAGATTGTCCGGGGGTTGTGTTGATTTCCAAAAAGAAGAGCTTGTCTTGTTTTTCGTTGTAGATGAAATCGACCCTGCAAACGCCGCTGCAATGTAAGTTGGTGTAGATATATTCCGTCAGGTGTTGTATTCGCTTTGTCAAATCGGTGCTTATAGGTGCAGGTGTAAGCTCTTTGCTCTTGCCGTTGTACTTTGCATCATAGTCAAAGAACTCTGTCATCGAAACAATCTCGGTAACCGGAAGTGCCGTTACCTTGTTTTCTATTGTCATCACACCACAGCTGAACTCTCTGCCTTCGATAAATTCTTCTATCAAGACCTTATTCCACACTCCGAAGGCTTTTTCGATTGCCGGCATGAGGTCTTGCGACTCTGAAACCTTGCTCATGCCGATTGAAGAGCCTCCTGCAGATGGTTTCACAAAGACGGGAAGAGACACATTTGCCAAAATCTCGCTTTCGGTCAAAGGATTGTTGCTGCAAGTCAAAACATTGCGAGCCACATTCACCTCCTTGAAAGAGCGAACGACCGCATTGCAGACCGATTTGTCGAAAGTAAGTGCAGAAACCAAGGCAGAACAAGTTGTATAAGGCACATTGAGCATATCCAAGTAGCCTTGCAACAAACCATCTTCCCCGGGTGTTCCGTGAATTGTTATATATGCTGCATCAAAACGAATTTTCTCACCTTTCAAGGTAAGAGAGAAATCATTCTTATCGACTTCTATTCTGTCGTTTCCCTGCTCGTAATACCAGCTGTTGCGAGTAAGAATTATGCGATAGACGTTATATTTGTCCTTATCCAAATCTTCGGCAATCTGAATTGAAGATTTGATTGAGATTTCGTACTCTCCCGAGTATCCTCCTGCCAACAAGGCTATGTTTTTTTTCATTTCAATCTTGTTTGTCTGTGTCTTGTGTTTGCGATAAGTCGTCTTCCGAAAGCAGAATATCCATTTGGGACTTCAAGTCCGAAAGAAAGGTTTTCAACTCTTGCAAAGTATCTATTGCAATGTCTTTTTGTTCGGGCAAGTTGTTGTACGCACCTCTCAAAATCTTCTTTGCACCCGACAAAGTGAGACCTCGTTCGTGGGTAAGGGCCTTTATTTTTCTCAACACCTCAACATCTTCTTTGGTATAACGTCTTTGACCATTCAAAGTCCTGTGGGGCTTGATTTGTTTGAACTCTCTTTCCCAAAAACGCAAGGTCGGCTGAGACACTTTCAGCTCTTCCGACACTTCGGATATGGTATAGAACAACTTGTCCTTCATGTTTGCAAAGGTAATCATTATTTCCTTAATTCCGCAAAACCATTATAAACTATACTTTTTAAGCACCTGAGCAACAAAAAGTTGCTCAGGATTTTGTCATG
>SFPR01000062.1 GCA_004551865.1 Bacteroidales bacterium | reverse complement strand
TGGGCGATTGATTGGCTATAAGGTCATTCGTGAGGGAATTGCGGAGGCGTTGATGGGACGTTTTTCTAAGCAATACCCGATTGATGATGAGGTGGCATTTCATGTGAATGGTCCGGCTTTTTTGGTGAATCTCGTTGATAGCGTGCACATCTTGGAGGACCGTCGTCAGGTGCATCGTCTTTGGTCTCCTCATAGCTGTTCACATCTATTATATGGATTGTTCCTTCGGGGAATTCAAAGCAGGCATTCTTGACTACAAAGGCAGCAGAAAGGTTGTCGTATTTCCTGATATTGTGAGTAATATCAACAACCTGCACATCGGCAATTGTAGAGTAAAGTCTGCCTTTGACCACTCCCATATAGTAGTCGCCATATCCCCAATCCGTAGTCAGTGTAACAATCTGCATAATTTCCAAAAGCGAGTTTCAATCTGTTGTGCAAAGATACTAATTTAATTGCTTGCCAATGCCAAGGGTCAAAAAAAAGTCAAAAATTACCCTTGTGCCGATTTGTTTTCCTTTGAAAGAAAGAACAAAGAGAAGCTCCTACTGTTTGCTGAAACTTCTCTTTGATTTTTGCTTGGTCTTGCTTAAAATAGTTTATCCGAAGTGCTTTTGCCGATTATTTATATCCACTTTACAAGCGGAAAGTCCTGACGGGAAAGCATCAAGTCGCAGTGAGGATAAACCCTTATGGCATAGTCGTGAACTCCTGCCACGGGAGAGTTTATCACAAGAGAGTATTTTGCAGTGTTTTGTCCCTTTTCGACAAGTTCAAACGGAAGTATTTCGGTGTAGGTATTGATTTTCTCGTTTTGTTTGTCGGCAATGAGGAGTTCGACTCCTATTTCCTCGGCTTTAAGTTCTGATATTTGCAACACCACTTCAACGCAAAACTTGTTGCTAATGTCCATTGCCTCTCGTTCGGAGTCGGGATAATTCAATTCAATCGGTCTGACAGCATTCCAAAACCTTTTTATTCGGTGTTTCCAAAGGGCATATTCACCGGCTTTTGCGGCGTTGTCTTTTTCCAACAAGGCTGTTTGTTCAAACATCTTGCAATAGAATTTAGAGTAATAGTCGTCCAACTGTCGTTTCATAGTATAGTGTGGCAGTATGTCGGCTATTGTACTTTTCATCTTGTTGCACCAAGTCTCACTCACACCTTCTTGGTTTTGCGAGTAGTAGGCAGGGATAATTTCCGAAAGGAATATGTCGTACAGCATCTGTGCATCGAGGGCGTTTTGGTAGCTGTTGTCCGAATAGGTTGCTTCTTTGGGTAATGCCCAGCCTGCTTCGGGGCGATAACCCTCTGCCCACCAGCCGTCCAATACCGAGAAATTCACTACGGCGTTCATTACGGCTTTTTCTCCGCTTGTTCCCGAGGCTTCCAATGGTCGAGTAGGAAGATTTAACCACAAATCCACTCCCGAAACCAAGCGTTTTGCCAACGACATATCGTAGTTTTCCAAAAATATGATGCTGCCTGTGAATTGCGGCATGCGGCTTACCTCCATTATGCGGCTGATAAGATCGGCTCCCGCTTTGTCTTGCGGGTGAGCCTTGCCTGCAAAGACAAACTGAACTCCGCAATCGACAATCTCTTTGAGCTTGTCCAAGTTTGAAAACAGCAGGTCGGCTCTTTTGTATGTGGCAAATCTTCGGGCAAAACCCACAGTCAGTTTGTCCGGAGATAGTTTCTTTATCGTTTTGAAATAGACTTGCGGTTCTTCTGCCCTAAGAGAGTATTCGTTTTTGAGCCTTTGCTTTATCAGTTCTATCAACGATTTTTTCTCTTCAAGGTGTTCTCTCCACAAAGTGGCATCATCAATAGAGAAAATCTTCTTTCGGCATTCATCTTTTTGCATCGAGATGAGGTAATCGTTGCCGAGAGTGTCTTTGTAGAGCTTTTGAAATCGGCTGCACGTCCATGTGGAGTGGTGAACTCCGTTTGTAACATAGTCAATGTGCATTTCCTCAGGGAAATATCCCTTATACATAGGTGCAAACATCTTTCGGCTCACATCTCTGTGGATAAGGCTGACGGCATTGACCCAAGAAGAGAAATTCATTGCCAAAACACTCATAGAGAACTTCTCTTTCTTGTCGTCAGATGTTCGTCCGAGTGTCATAAACTCGTCCCACGACAGAGTAAGATAGTCTGCAAAGTGTCCCAAATAGGCTCTTATCAGATTTTCTTCAAACATATCGTGTCCGGCTGCAACAGGCGTGTGTGTGGTAAAGAGAGTACTTGCTCTGACAAGTTCTTTTGCCTGAGAGTAAGGGTAGTTTGATTTGTGAATGTAGTTTTTCATTCTCTCAACAGAGCAAAAGGCTGCGTGTCCTTCGTTCAGGTGGTAAATCTTTACAGGTAGAGAGAGTTGCTCAATCAGTCTTACGCCTCCTATTCCGAGCAACATTTCCTGCTTCAATCTGTTTTCGTTGTCGCCTCCGTACAATCTGCTGCTTATGTTGCGGTCTTGTTCTGAATTGCTTTCCACATCGGTGTCGAGCAAATACAGAGGTACTCTTCCGACATCAATTCTCCATATTTTGGCTTCGACCTTTCTGCCCGGAAGAGTGATTGAAATTTTTTTCCAATCGCCATTTTGGTCTCTTTCGGCTTGAAGAGGCAGGTGTGAAAACTTCTGAGCATTGTATTCGCATACCTGAACACCTTCTTTTGTCAGCCTTTGGGTGAAATAACCAAAGCGATATAGCAAACCAATTCCGACAATGTTTTTGCCCGAATCACTTGCCTGTTTGAGATAGTCGCCTGCCAGCACACCCAAACCTCCCGAAAATATTTTCAAACAGTCGTCTATTCCGTACTCCATGCTGAAATATGCAACCATTTCGTCTTTTTCTTCACTTTTGTGCTGCATATAGTCGTCAAAGAGCTTCTCCACTCTGTCCATTTCGGCAAGAAAAGCATGGTTGTTGCATAGTTGCTCTGTTTCCTGCACTGAAAGACTTTCCAAAAGCGGTATGGGATTGTTTTCGCACTCGGCAAACTTTTGAGGATTTATGCTTTCAAACAACTCGAATGCCTCTCTGTTCCAACACCACCAAAGATTGTGGCTGAGTTTTTCGAGAGCCGAGAGCCTTTGGGGTAGTTTTTGTCTGAACAAAATCTTCCTCCAATGAGCTTGTTCGATGCTTTGTGGTTGCGATTGAACGTTGAAGTCTGCCAAGGCTTGCTTGTTCATGTACATCTTGTACCTTTGGGCAGCTTTGTCCAAGGCTTGGGAGTAGGCAGAGTAGTAGTTGTCAATAAGTTTTGCCCACACAAGTTCTTCGGATAGGAGAATGCACTGTTCAGATGCCTTTTGCCAATCTTCGCATTTCAGAGCGGCAAACTCTTCCACTGCCATGGCAATCTGCTTTGAACAATCGTCCGGATTGCCCTCTGTTCTCGAAATCACCCTTACACAGAAAGAGTTTTGAGGAACTTTGTCTTTAATCCACAATCCGAAACCTGCAAGATTTGTAGTCAGGGTTGGAATGCCGAAAGCTATGCTTTCCATAGGGGTATAGCCCCAAGGCTCATAGTAAGAAGGGAACACACCGAGGTCAAACGCCTGCAAGAAGTCGAAATAGTTTTCGTTTATAGCTCCGTCAGCTCCGTCCAAGTAGGAAGGAATGAAGAGAACCTTCACTCTACTGTCAGAAGAATTGTTTAATCCGCACTCTTGTAACTTGTGAACAATCAAATCGTTATCTGTGTCGAAAAGTCTGTGTGACAAAACGCCGTTTTGCTCTGCTGAAACGCCGTTTTGGCGAAATAAAACGCCGTTTTGTTCGACCGGAACGGCGTTTGGTTCTGCGTGTCGTGCAGGTACTGCAATTATGGCGAAGATTTGTCTTGTTCCTTTCGTTTTGTTTAGCTTGCCCATTGCCTCAATGAAGACGTCAGTTCCTTTGTTGAAAAACTCATATCGTCCGGAATTTAGAACAAAGAGAGCATCTTGCGGAATGCTCTGACCGCTTAGTGTCTCGAATAGCCGAGAGAGTTTGTTTCTTACTCTCTTTCTTGTTTCATAACGTTCTTTCGGCTGTGGTACCATGGAGTTTTCAAATCCGTTTGGGGTGATTACGTCTGCACTTTTACCGAGCAGGTGTGTGCATTCGTTGTTTGTAATCTCGCTCACGGTGGTAAAAACGTCTGAATTGAGAGCCGAGAGTTTTTCCAAGCTGTGTTTTGCTCTCAGATTGAACTGATTGGCGAGTGTGTCGGGATTGTAGCTTGTCAGAGCTTCATAAAGAGGCATTCTGTTGCCGGAAATTGAGCGTCCGAGGACGGTTGCATGGGTTGTGAAGGCAGTTGCAATTTGAGGAGTGTTCTTTTTCAGATACAAAATGCCGCTACCCGTCATCCATTCGTGGAACTGAGCTACCACCTTGTCGCCTGCATCTATGTAAAACTCGTAATAACTTTCGATAATCTTTGCTGCCGCATATCCGAAAAGGCAAGGCTCTATGTAGTCCCAGCCTCCGGTGAGACTGTCAAGCGAATAATCGTTCCACAATCGTGTGAATATTTCGTCCTTTTGGTTGAAGTAGCGAGTGAAATCGACCAATATCACAATCGGTCGGCTCTCCAATGTTTTCCATCTGCCGATGCGGAAGGTAAGTCCCTTGCTTTTGGCATACTCTTTCCAAGAGGCACAAATGCTTTCGTCGGGTTCAAATTCGTTTGTTGCCGCATCGTCCTTGCAAATGTCGGGACCAATCAAGATATAGTTGCTTCCGAGTTTGTCGCAAAGGGTCTTGGCTTTTGTGGATACAACAGTGTGAATGCCGCCAACCTTGTTGCAAACCTCCCAACTTACTTCAAATATATAGTCTGCTTGTTTTGTTGTCATATACTCAAATTTTGTAAACGTTGTTGTGCTTTTGCAAATCCCGATTTGAGTTCGCAAAATATCTCTTCGACCGATTTTTCTCTGTCAATGAGTGATGCAACCTGACCTATTTCGAGTTCTCCCATGCTCAAATCACCTTCAAACATACCTTTTTTTGTTCTCCCCGTTCCTATGATAGAGAGAAGTTCCTCCGAACTTGCTCCTCTGGCTTCTGCATCGGCAATAAGGTCAAAAAACTCGCCCTTCAACAAACGAGTAGGAGAGAGTTTACGCATGAAAAGTTTGGTGTCGCCCTCTTTTGAAGCAAAGACAGCTTGTTTGAAGGCAGGGTGGGCAGAGCTTTCCTTACAAACGGCAAACACACTTCCCATCTGCACACCTTCTGCACCCAAAGCCATGACGGCCGCAAGCTGTTCTCCGCTTGCAATTCCTCCTGCAGCAATCACGGGAATAGAAACCGCATCGGCAATCTGGCGAACCAAAACAAGGGTAGAGGTTTCCTCCTTGCCGTTGTGTCCTCCTGCTTCGAAACCTTCGGCAACCACTGCATCGCAACCTGCACTCTGAGCTTTGAGAGCAAATTTGCAGTTGGCAACAACGTGAACAACCTTACAACCTGCTTGTTTCAATCTCTCGGTGTGGGTTGCAGGATTGCCGGCAGAGGTAAACACCACAGGCACACGATGCTTTATCACAACGTTTATGTGTTCTGCACTATTGACATTCATAAGCGGTATATTGACTCCGAAAGGCTTGTCGGTTGCTTTGCGACATTTCTCTATGTGTTCTTCGAGAAGCTCCGGCGACATCGAGCCTGCACCAATCAAACCCAAACCTCCGCAACTGCTTACCGCAGAAGCCAAACGCCAACCGCTGCACCAAACCATTCCTCCTGCAATAACAGGAAAATCTATCGAAAATAAATCTGTAATTCTTGTCTTCATGTTCAATCGAATTTTAGAAAAAATGATACAAAAGCAAGAACGCAGAAAGGCGTATCATTGTTTTACAAAACGGCAAAAAAGGAAAAATACGCCGAAAAAACGAAAAAAATTTTGTTTGTATCGCTTTTCTTTGTAATTTTGGGGTCTCAAATTGAGAATACCAAAAAGATAACAAGCCGATGAGAAGATTTATTACAATGGTTGCCTGTTTGGCAGTGTTTGCACAAGCAAACGCAACGACAAAAGAAGAAAAAGACATAGTCAATACACTGAATACCAAGAGCGAAATAAAGTTGCCAGATTGGAGAGACGGACATTGGAGACGCAATGTGCCGGAACACCTTATCAGTGTCAATGTCAATGGAGCTTATACTATAAGCGACGGATATACTACGACCAATCCTTTTGCCGTTGGTGCAACTTTGGCATACCAATACAAGATGCGTCATTGGAAAGTGAACTCTCATTTTACCACATCGTTCGGAGGTTATTCGGGAGTGCTTTATTATCGCGGTGCTTCGGTAGAGCGTACTGCCGAGGGTGCAAGACACGACATTTCAATCGACCGTTACAAGTCCTATACTCTTGTTCCGTTTATGTTGGAAGCCAACTTGCATTACGATTTCAACCGAACAAGCATCTATTTGGGTGTAGATGCAGGTGCAAACATGATGATAGGTTTCAAAGACTTTGAACAAGACGGCGGAGTTCACATTCAGAAAAATTTTGGTGAGATAAAAGTCAGCAGGTTTATCCCTTCGGCAAAAGCAAAGTTGGGTTTCATGCAGGAAATCGGTCCTATGCTCAAATTGCGTTTCGCAGCAGGAATACAATATCAAATGGGATACAAAGATGACTTTGACGGAGTGTACAGAAACGGCGGATACTATCCGGAAGAGAGCGTTACAGACTTGGAAGTCAAAGCTCAAATGGATCCGTTTGCTGAAATAGGTTTGGTTATTTCGCTATAATAATTTCTTCATGCACCTTTTCTATGCACCGGAGCTTGATTGCAGCCGAGATTACAGCCTGAGCAGGGAGGAAGCACAGCATTGTGTCAAGGTTCTGAGAATGAAAGAGGGAGACAGAGTGCTGCTTACAGACGGTAAGGGGGGATTGTATCAGGC
The DNA here is from genome assembly GCA_004551865.1 of Bacteroidales bacterium. GTDB lineage: Bacteria > Bacteroidota > Bacteroidia > Bacteroidales > P3 > Onthomorpha. The sequence continues at coordinate 1,920 of SFPR01000062.1, read as the reverse complement.
TGAAATAGTGCAGGCTATGGCTCAAACTTGTGTTTGCAGGGTCGAAAAGCAGCTTGAAGACACTCAGAAGCGAGATTACCATATACATATAGCCCTTGCACCTACCAAAAACAATGCTCGGACGGAATGGTTTGTCGAAAAGGCTGTCGAGATGGGCATAGATGAAGTTTCGTTGTTTGAAAGCCGATACAGCGAACGCACAAATGTTAAAACAGAACGTTTGGAGAAAGTTGTGATATCTGCATTAAAGCAATCCTTTAAGGCAAATATTACTGCAATCAATCCGATTGTTGATTTCAAAACTCTTGTCGATAGTGCAAAAGAGCAATATAAGTTCATAGCAACCTGCGAGGGAGATCAGAGAGCAAAGCTCATGGATTGTTATCGCCAAGGCGGAGATGTGATTGTGCTTATCGGACCGGAGGGAGACTTTTCTGAAAATGAGGTTGCGTACGCCGAAGAGAGAGGATTTCGTCCCATTACCCTCGGAGAGGCAAGACTAAGAACCGAAACGGCAGCTTTGTATGCCTTGCAGGGTATTCACTTCATCAACTTTTGATTTCGGTTAAAATGAGAGTTCGCAAACTTGTTTTCTTTTGTCTCATTGTTGCAAACCTGCTTTGTTTTGTAGGACTTTCTGCTCAGAATACCATAGCTCTTTTGAAGTATGGCGGAGGCGGAGATTGGTATGCAAATCCTACATCGCTGACTAATCTTATTGACTTTTGTAACAAAAATCTCAATACAGGGCTTTCGAGAGATTATCCAACCGTTGAGGTTGCGAGCAGTGAGCTTTTCCTTTATCCGATGGTGCATATGACAGGTCATGGTAACGTTGTGTTCTCTTCCGAAGAAGTAAAAAATCTGCGTTCTTACCTTTTGGCAGGAGGTTTTTTGCATATTGACGATAACTATGGCTTGGACAAGTATATAAGAAGAGAAATGAAGAAGGTGTTTCCCGAAGCTGATTTTGTGGAACTTCCTTTTACTCACCCGATTTACCATCAGAAGTTTGATTTTCCCAATGGTCTTCCGAAAATTCATGAACATGACAACAAAACTCCTCAGGGCTTCGGATTGTTTGTTGAAGGCAGGTTGGTGTGTTTCTACTCTTACGAGTGTGATTTGGGAGACGGCTGGGAGGATACGGAAGTTCACTCCGTAGAGCAGAAAAACGCCCGAAACTTTATTGTCGTTTTGAATACTGAAAGAATAAAATCATCGTTCTTTCCTTGCAATAAAATCAAGACGGCGTTTTGGCGAAATAAAACGGCGTTTCACGCCACTGAAACGGCGTTTTATCAGATTGAAACGTCGTTTTAATATGAGCTTTGCAAGATGTTGAAAATGAAAATATTGAATTAGATAAAAAAGGAGGAGATATGAGTATTGGAGTTTTGAACTTGAAAGAGATTGTTACCGCATTCATGGTCTTGTTTGCAATTATAGATATTACGGGTTCTGTTCCCGTGATTTTGGAACTGAAAGAGCGAAACGGAAAGGTTGAAGCCGGCAAAGCGGCTCTTATTTCCTTTGCCATGCTTGTTGTTTTTCTTTTTATGGGAGAAGCTGTGCTTAGGTTTTTTAACGTCGATATTCCCTCTTTTGCCATTGCCGGAGCGATAGTTCTCATTGCTGTTGCAATCGAGATGACGTTTAATGTTACCCTCTTCAAGAGTGATGCTTCTCAGGAGAGCGGCACAATAGTTCCCTTGGTGTTTCCGCTCATTGCGGGGGCAGGTTCTCTCACTACCTGTTTGTCCCTTCGTGCCGAATGTTAGGCAATAAACATCATCATAGCAATAGCATTGAACATGATTGTTGTTTATTTTGTGATAAAGAAAGTAAACTGGGTGGAAAAGTTGCTTGGTAAGGGCGGTATATACATTCTGAGAAAGATGTTCGGGGTTATCTTGCTTG
>SFPR01000061.1 GCA_004551865.1 Bacteroidales bacterium | reverse complement strand
GTGCATTTTGTCTGCGATTGCTTGCATTGAAAGTCCTTGCTTGCGGAGTGCGATGATTTCCTGCTTTTTGTCCGTTGGCACTTCGTCAAATCGTGACACTTTTTCACCCCTTGCTTTTTTCGCTTGCAGTGCGTTTGATGTGTTGTACCCTATTTGTCTTTTTAGGAACTCGTCCATAATAAAGAAGTTGCTTATTGTCAACCAAGTATAAGGGTTCATTTTTTCTCCACCTTTGAGTTCAATGCCGTTGCTCAAAAATCTAACCGTTGCTTTCTTCCCCTGTGTGATTAAGTCCACCATTTCAAAACAGTCGATATAGTTTCTGCCAAATCTTGATGTTTCCGAAAAGCACACAATGTCGGAGGGTTGCAACTTTTCGAGCATTTTATTAAATTGTTCTCGTTGGTCGCCTTTTACCCCCCCACTTATGTGTTCTTCAAACATCTCATCAAACTCAATACCGCTTTTCTCAAACAAGTATTTTTGTCTTTCGTAGTCTTGTTTTGCCGATTGCTCGGAAGTGCTAACACGACAATATCCATAAATTTTGCACATAGTAGTTACCCCACATATTTAGTGTCTTTCGACCTTGTACACATACTACCATAGGTGCTATTTGTTTGTCAACTATTTTTTTGCACTTTCTAAAAATATTTTGTTTGCTCTTGCCATAAGTTGTTCGGGCGTTTCGGCTTGTGAAACTTGCACGGACACTTCTTCACGGACTTCAACAAGGTTTTGACCGTCTTTTTTGATTTTGCCACGAGTGAGTGCTGAACGGCTGTCGGTGTTGCCCGTTTCTGCGCTTGCGTAGATTAGACCGTTTATGTTGTCGTTGATGTAGTTCGCATACTCTTTGAGATTTTCGTTGTCGGATTTCTCCATAAGGTAGTTGAATTTTGACACCGTGATACGCATATAGGCACAGAACAGTTGCTTTGTGTTTGCTACTTCAAATAAACTATATGTAGATATAAATTGCATATAGTATTGATAGTAAGTTTCAAGGTCAATTTCATCGAGCATATTGTACTCGTTCATTGACATAAGCGGATATTTGGTGAGTGCCGTGTAAATGTTTTGCGTGAGAGTGCTACCAAGACGAAGTGGCTTTTTGCGTGTAAAGTTTGCGTTCCACTCATTCTCCATTCTATCGGCACAAGGTTTTAGTGTTTGTATTAAGTCTTTATTCCGCTCTTGCAATTTTTCTTCAAGTTTAATATCCATTATAACTCCTCAACAAAAAGAATATTGTTTGCGTTCATTATGATGTTATCGCATATTTTCACGGCTTTGTGGTCGTTAATTGCTCTTGTGATAGAGCCTATTAAAAAAGCCATATCACTTTTGTTGTCTACAAGATAGTCCGTAAAACTACCGTCAACGAATGTAACTCGGAGTGTTAGTTGGTTTGTGTTTTTTGCCATAATTTATCCCCTTGTCAACTTTCGTGCATTTTTGGCGCACAACGAGCCGTTTTCTCTTTCGATTTGTGTTGCGTGGCAGTGATAGTCACCAATTCGCTTTGTGCAATCTTTGCAATACCACATTCCACCGCTTTGGTCGCACGATGTTGCTACACTTCTGCACCACTTCTCTTTGTCCAATCTTACTTGTTGCTCTTTCAATGTTTCTTTTTTTGCCATAATTTACTTCTCCTTTATTGTGTACATCGGCTTTTTGCACCGCTCCCAATCTATTGGCTTTCTGTCTATCGGCACTATCGCACCGTCCTTGTCTACCCACCGCTCATTGCTATCATCGCACGGCACGGCTTTGATACTTATCAACTTGTCAACAAACTGTTTCGTCATCTTTCACCTCCGCTTGTTTGCACTCGGCACACCTTATTGGCTTTCTATACGCATAAGGTCTATTTGCAGGCATACACTCTGTTTGCAGGCTCTTGTCAAAAAGCACACATCGGTAGCCCTCATCATCGTAAAATCGACAATTCCCACATCGTCCGTCCTCTGCAACTTTCAGTGTTGCTTTAATCTCTATCATATTTCGCCTCCGCTTTTATCTTCAACAAAAGGTCATTTGGCACAAGCAAGTAGCCGTCTTTTTCCACGCTGTACATCGCAATCTTTGCAATCACATCGTTCGTAACTTGTTCTTCAATGATTTGATACATTTCTTCATTTCTGTCCATAATAGGTTATCTCCTTTTGGTTTTTTATTTTTTCATTAAAGTATGTTTTCAACTCGTGTCCACATACTTGGTTATCTAAAACTGCTATCTTGTCGGCAATAAACTTTTCGGTATTTTCTGCAACAAAGTCTGCCCAACACTTTCTCGCACCTCTCTTGGCTATATCGTTGTAACCTTTGCTCCACGCATATAGCGCAAACATCGCATACAAATCATCTACAATCGGCACAAGCCTCTCGTATGTTTTTTGTTTTTGGAACTCTTGTTCCGCTATTCTTATTTTTGCAAATTCATTTATTCTTTTTTGTTCTTCAATTGTCATCATATCCGCACCTCGTTAGAAAGTTATCAAAGACATCTGCCCATTTGCATCTGTGTTATCAAGTCTATTTTGAGCAATTTCTGCCCATTTTTTGTCTATTTCAAATCCAATGTAGTTGCGACCAGTATTTTTTGCTGCAACAAGTGTAGACCCTGAACCTGCGAAACAGTCGAGGACAATATCTCCTTGTTTGCTGCTGTTTATGATTAGGTTTTCAAGAATGTTTACGGGTTTACATGTTGGGTGATTAAACTTTTGTTTGTCTATAATGTTTATCGGTTGCTCGTAGTGTGTTTTTGCCGTATCGTATGTTGTGTTGAGTTTCATTGTATCGTGGAAATACAAACAATACTCGGTATCGGTGAGATATTTACTTCCGCACAACGGCATTGCGTTTGTCTTATGCCAACTGATTATGTCAAAAAGCGCACCTTTATAATATTCAAACAGTTTCGGTATGAGAAGTTTATTGCACCAAATATAGATGTTACGCTTTTTCATAATTCGGTCGAGTTCTTTGAGAATGTCGAAGTCGAAAGCATTTGTAATATCGTTATCGACAAGATTATCAAACATATTTCGGATACCTTTTTCTTCAAGCATCCCTCCGCCTGTTGTATGTGGAATATCATACGGCGGGTCTATAATAACGAGGTCAATACTCTTATCGGGAATATCTTTTATTGCTTCGTATGCATCGACATTAAATATTTTGTTTATTTCCATAATTATATTTCTCCTTTTAGAAAGGTAAATCTCCATTGAGATAGTCATCTTCTACTTCACCAATATCCACCATATCATCAAACACGCTCTTTTGCTTTTCTACTTGATGAAAGATTTTATCGGCTTCGGTCTGTGTTATCTTTTCGGCTTGCTTGTAAGTCTTTGTTTCGGCATCGTATTTCAAGCCTACAAGTCCGTTCTTATTGCCCTTTGTCTTTAATACTTCTATAACATTATCACACTTATTTATATCAAAGCCGTTTTTTGCAAGGTCTTGTTTGAAACGGTCGTACTCTTTGTTGTCGGGTGATAGCATATCGATACGATACTGTGCCAACACGTTGTAAGCCTTGTTAGAGATATTTTGTGAGCCTGCAACATCTTGTATATCAATTCTAAATCCACGCTCGGCAATTTTCCTTTGGTGCGCTACTAATAGCACAATCACCTTGTTGTTAAGTGCGAATGTGCGGATTTTCTCGGTTATCGCAGTTTGTTCGGCAAAGACGTTACTTGATATGTTGTCGATTGAGATAAGGTTGTCTATCAAGAAAAAGCGTGCTCCTTGTTCCTTATAACAAGCAGTCATACTGTCGAGCATTGTATCAATATCTCTCGGTTGCTTATTGCTATAAATGAATATGTTGTTGTCAAACCTTTGTCGTATCTTCTTTTCTCGTTCTTCCGTCACATACCAATCTACAATGTTTGTTTCTTCGCCCTTGTAGTTTCTATATCCGATAGGTTGATAATCTTTCTTTTGTGAGTTTTGGTGATATATCAACTGTAAGAAACTTTGTGCAGTATGCTCACCTGCGAATGTCCAAACTTTATATCCTTGCTCTACGGCACGAGCCAATATCCCTTGACAAAATGTACTCTTACCACTGTTTGTGTTTGCAACTAACAAAGTCACACCGACTTCCAATCCCTTAATGTCATAGTCCAAGTCCGTAAAGCCTGTTAGTATTCTCTCAATACTCTTTCGCTCATAAGGCACATCTTTTATGTTGTAATACTTCTCCATTATTCTACCAACCTATATTTTCCCCAATTCTCACCGTATTTTTGCACAACTCTTTCTTCAAAACCCTCAACTTGTTCCGCATAGTCATACACCATACTTGTCAAAAAGGTGTCGCTTTGTTTCACAAACTCAATCTCTTTGTGGCTATCTCTGCACTCTGCCAAGTACACACCGTATGCCATTAGCACTAAAAGTGGGTGCAATCTCTTTTTCTTGTCTTTATTGTTGCAAATAGTTGTGAGTTTCTTTATTGTGTTTGTTTTATGATTTTTTGCTTTTTTCTCATACCCACATCTCTTGTACATCTCTAATATTTTACTATATACACTTAATGCAGATATATCTATTATATTAGTATTAGATATAGTAGGGTATCCATACCCTATCGATACGGTATCTTCTTGTTTCTTTTCCGAAACCATATCTATCCGTTCTTGAACCAAGTTTTTGATGTATTCCGACTTTATCGTTTCTTTGCTGTTAAAGACACTCTGCAATAGTTTCTCGCTCGTACTCCAATTCCATTTGTACCAATTAAGTATAAGCAATTCTTTTGTTTCCTTATCAACAACTATAAGTTTATAATTGTTTTCAAACCTATATACAAGGTTTTCAATGGTATCTTTGTGCAAACCCATATCTCTACCCATAATTGCAGGCGCATACTTCATAACACCGCAAATACTTCCGTGTGGGTTAGTAAGCAAGTAAAGCCAAAAATACTTATCATCACTTGTAAAATCTTCGACTATTTGTTCATTGTTCCACAACTCTGTATCTATCAATCTTTTCGGCATTTTAATTCTCCTTTAAGTATGGACACTCATCATAGAGTTGTAATTCACAGGTGCGACCGCTTATCTTACATATACATTCATTAAGGTACGAGTAATTGTTTCCGCCGATTTTTTCGCCTGTTCTTTTTGCGAATAAGCAATCGTTCTCTACATAATAGTATCTTGGCTTTTTATCAACTAATATTTTCATTCTCTTTCTCCTTATTATAATTAAAACCCCCAATCTTGACTTTATGTGGCTAACAGTCTTGATTGAGGGTTGTAGTTCCTCGTACTATTCAGTTGTTCTCGTGTTATCGTAGCCACTCAATAATACGAGGTTTGTAATTATACTATCACACTATTTCCCAAGTGTCAATAGGTTTTTGTGATTTTACTCATCGACTTGCAGGTTATCGATAAGTTCTTGCATTGAGAGTTGGTTGTCATCGGTTGTGTTTTTATCCCCATAAAGCCACCAATCAAAGACCGCTTGTCCGTCATACCAGTCATATTTTGTGCTTTTTACTCCATAGTTTTTTACCATTCTATCAAACGCATTTATGTATGCTTGCTTGATTTTCGGGTATTCTGCAAACTCTAACAACTTTTCTTCAAGACTTGCCATAGGACAACCTATGCACCCAAGACGGTTATATCTCCCACCGCATTGCTTGTAAAGTCCGCTTTGTTGGATATTCTCGACTTTTGAAAACTCCCATATATCTTCGTCCGTCCAATCAATAATCGGATTTATAATGGTTTTGTTGGTTCGATAGCATTGCTCAACAAGCCTACGATTTTCGTTGTTATCAAGGTTCATAACTATACCACCTTTTGGTGTTAAGTCAAAGTTTCCCTCGATTTTATTCTCAATCATCGTCTTTTGTGCTTTTACACCATTGATGATTTTGACTTCACCGCCATTGAGTTTTCGGTTGACACTTTCGGCTTTACGCACACCTGTTATACATATTCTTCCCTTGCCACCACCCTCTTTTAGTTCGGCACAACAATATCTGCATAGGCGTGTCGGTGGCATTTTCTTTTTTACAATTAAGTTCCACATCGTCTTTTGCTTGCCGTCATTATATCGTTGTTTATCGACAATAATGCCTTTATCGTCTAAAATCTCACGGACAACGCTTGGGTGGTCGACGGTTGTCATATTGTAATGTAACTCATAGTTTGTATTACTCATTTCCATAAGTCTGCGCAACACTTTACTATCCTTACCGCCCGAATAGCACACATAAAACGGCTCTGGGGACAATGCACCAAGTTGTATGCGTTTTAGTGCTAACTCGACTTTATTGACTTTTCCGTCAATCGTATATTCTATAAGGCTCATAATTCACTCCCTATAATCGTCATAGATTTCAATCGTGTACTTGTCATCATACACTTTATTATTCATATCATCATAGTAGTAGTTCTTATAAATAATAATTTCTCTACCATTCAATGAGTTTACAAGTTGGATAAGTTCATCAAGGTCTTTTATGTCAATCGTGGTTTCAGGCAATATATGGCTTTTTGTTTGTTCATAGTTCACCTTGCCTTTCAAAAAACCATAATCTCTTGTCATATATTTCGTATGCTCACCAACATCATATCTCAAATCACACGAAGTTGCCGTTATTCTAAATTTCATAGTGATACCTCCTCTATATAAAGTACATTGTCCATATTGATGAAAACCTTTTTACCAGAAATGTCATCAATATACGCAAACAAAGGTTGGTTTGAGAACATAACGGTATCGTAGGTATCTTTGAAATGCTCAAAGGCTTTCCCAAAAAAGCGTTCCAAAGTGTATTTGTCACTACTTTTAAGTGTAACCCCGTCTTTCATATAAAATTTTAACATTCTTTATTTCTCCTTTCAATCTCGTTGAGTAGTGCAGTCTTGACAAATTCTTCGTCTATCAAGTACACCGTGCCGATGTTGTGTTCCTTTGCCCAATCGGCTATTTCCTTGAATATGTGTTCTTCCGTACGCTTGTCTTGCTCTTTTATCCAATCGACAACTGTTTTATTCACATACTCCCATTTCCCGTCATCTTCCATTCCAACTTCGGGCATTATCGGTGTGGTTATCGCCTTTACAGGCACTTTTGCTTTCTCTCGTCCGTAAATCATAATGGTTCTCCTTTTATAACATTTGTTTGAATATTGCCATAAGCACATCGACCACAATACTGTCGCCAAAACAGTGGTACAGTGATGAGTTGCTTTGATTGACCGACATCTTGTCTATGTCATCGTCACGCACACCCATAAGCCGTCCGCACTCTTTCGGTGTTAGTTTGCGTATGCGATAGTTTTCAACCACTCTATTGTTGTGTTTTGGACTACTCCCGTCAGTTGTTAACGTGCCAACAGTTCCGTCTTGCCTTATATATCCGTTTTGCTCATCAAGTGCAAGTGGCTCGCCGACTATTTCAATAATGCCCTGCCCATTCCTTTTAAGGTCTGCACCAGCATTTCTTGTTATAGTTCCAAAGCAAGTTTGGTCGGCTCGGATTGATTGATTAAAGCCGTCAACTGCAAGAATTGTTGTATTATTCATCTTTTCTCCTATTAAAATGTGCCAACAGTCAATGTGCGCATCTATGGTGGGACAAACATTCGGCAATGGTGTTATTCCTCCATTGTAATATCCGTGTCAAAGTCGCACTAAAACTTTGTCGCTCATTTATTTCTCCTTTATAAAGTTATCGTCCATTCGCCCCCCCGCTCTTGTGGTTATTGCTTTTCCAACAACATCACCGTCTGTGGGTGCAAAACGAAAACCATTGCCTTTTTCTATGCTCTCTTGTGTGTGTTTCTCAAAATACTTGATTATATCGGAAGATAAGTAATACTTTTCATCGACATTTGTTTCGAGAACATCTTTGAGCCGTTTTTCGAGTTTTATCGGTGTTGGGAAGTCATAGTAGTGATTGCCAAGCCAAGACACCATAAAGCACCTGTCACGATTTTGTGGCACACCGTAGTCCTTTGCGTTCAAACATTGCCATTTGCTTGTATAACCAAGTTGTTCGAGTTTCTTAACCCATTGTGCAAAGTGTTTGACGTTGTTTGCGCCGATAACATCGGGGACATTTTCCATAAGAAGTATTTGCGGGAGATTACCGTTGCACTCATCAACGGGAGATTACCGTTGCACTCATCAAGTATTCTCTCTACTTCCCACAACAAACCACTTCGTGTTCCGCTACCTTTTGCCATTCCTGCACCGTTGCCAGCCTTGCTCAAATCCTGACAAGGAAAAGAATATGTCATTATATATGTATATTTGTCCGTGTCGGTTATTTCAAGGTCGTTTGCCGTTGTATTGCAGACACTCACAAGGTTGTTGGTCGCAATGATGCTGTTATACACTGTGCGTATCTTTTGCTCACCCATTCTCTTGATTTGCTCTCTTGTCATCGGTGCGTTGTAGTCAGCAGATATGCCATTTGCAAGCAACATCTCGATGAGTTCGTCTACCGAATATGCTTTTGAATAGTCGCAAGTGTCATCTCCAAAGTGCAAGTCTTTATACGCTTGTATCGATTTCACCGCCCACTCGCATATCTTCCAATGCTCAAACGGCACTTTCAGATACTTCAACGCAAGTGATTGACTACCATATCCTGCAAACAGTTCAATCAATCGTATCGGCTTTGTGATTTTCAACGGTGTATCGCCGTCAAAAAGTGATATTTGTGTCATAGTTTCTCCCATAGATATTGTTCAACTGCATAACCGAGTTCTTCTGCGGTAATGAGTAGTGATTTTGTGCCGTTTTTGTCAACCACACACCCGAAAGGGCAATCTTGGCTTCGCAAGTATCTCACAAAGCACATAAGTTCATCATATACTGTTTCATTGCTCATAGTTTCACCCCCAAAGCAAGTTGTTGCGCTTGCAGTTTCTTTTGTTGATAGTATGCTCGCCTATCACGGTGTTTGTGTTGTGATTTTGGCATTAAGCATTTTTCTCCGCCGTTGCACTTCTTCATAAAAGGGCATTTCTCACATTCGCCCAATTCAGGCAAGTAGCAACTGTCCACCGACAAAAAGTAGTCATCATAGTTCATAGTAATAAATATGCCCCATAACTTTGCTCGTGGTGGAAAACAGCATTGTTACGGGGCAACTCCTCGTGCTATTAAGTTTATCATCGCATTGCCGTTTCCACTCAACAACACGAGGTAGCAACCATTTTCTCTTGATTGCTCTTACATATTACACCCGTGAGTTTTGTTTGTCAACAATTATTTTTATATTTTTCGTAGAATTTTATCAAAGGTTTTTTGCGTTCTTCAAGTTCTTGTTGTCGGCTGTCGTGTTCTTTCCAAGTATGTATCACATATTCAAGGTCTTTTTCGCTCATAGCAAGTGCATACCCCTTGTTGTCGGAAGTCGATATGATAGGCACTCTTTTTGATAGGGCGGATATAACATCTCTTACTGTGCGTTCGTTCTTAATCCCCAAACGCTCACCAAGTTGTTCTTTTGTCCAAAACCCACCTTGTTTCAAGAGAAGATACATTGCGTTGGCGCGTTCTTTCATCTTGTCAGTTATCGGCTTTTGTGGTTTCATCGGTTATTTTCTCCCTAAAAAACTTAATGAGTTCGGGTGATGATACTCCGTTGTTGTCATCGTCATCGGTTTTGAGTGCGGGATTGAGGTCTTGTTGTGCAAATTCGTGTGCAATTTTGTCCATTTTCTCGATGTCGATGTTTGTGATTTTGTACTCCCAAGATACACCGATACTTGCAAGTTTCTCTTTTATCGGCTCGCAAAGGTCGCTAACCGCAATCCTTACAAGGCTCTCTTTTAGTATCTTTTCAATAAAGTTCATAGTGTTATTCTCCTTATTGTTTTATTCCCCAAGTCACTCCTGTTTCGCAAGGTGGTATGAATGTGATACTGTTGCTATTCGGTGTTTTTAGTTTGTCTTTTTGTATGCACTCCGAATAAAAGGGTTGAGTTCCTGTTCCCACTGTTGTTGTCCAATCGCTTTCTTTTTTACTACAAAATGGGCAATAGTTTTGGTGTGGGGCGAGAATTGCTCCGCACTTTGGGCATTCCCAGCCTTGTTGGAGAAACGGTTTCGCTGGAATGTCGCAACTTTGGGGTGTTTCCATATTCTCTGCATTTATTATGCCATCGCTTGTTACCACGCTTATCTCTCCCCCAAACGACACAACATCGCCTTTTGACGTATAACCTGTTTCTCCGCATTTAGGGCAAGTCCATTGTAAACAAGGTGGATTTGTAGGATAAACATAAGCAGTTTTTACTTCGATTGGCGTGCCACATTTAGGGCATTTTTTGGGTGTCATTGCATTATACATATTCATTCTCCTTTCAATAGTTTAATTAGCATTTCGCCTGTGCGTTTTTTGTCGCAGAACATAAAGTCGATACCATACATCATTTTAAGGCGGTGCATTTTGTCAAGTAGTTTCCTACCATTTACAAAGCCGTGTGGGTTTTTCCAATTTGCTATTTCTTGAATACTACCAAATGGCTCTTCAATAAGCACGATGAGTTTTATCCCTTGCTCATAGCATTTGCGATACTTCTTGTCGAGTGCTTGCTCGTCTTTCGACAAATCTCCCGCAAGTTCTATCAATGCAAACTTCGTGTCTATCGCACACTTGCCAATCGGCACAACCTTGCCATTTTGCACTTCTCCAAGCATATAATCACCTACCGTGAGTGTCAAAGGATATATTTCAATCCCTTGACTATCACAGTATTTATGCACATTATTATGCTTACCTTTTTGTTGTCTTGTATCTTCTATTAGTATCATTAGAAAATAAACGGCAAATCTTCTTCAATGGTGTTGCTTGCTTGTGGTTGTTCCCCTACAAGTTCATAGTCGAACACAACAAAGGTGTAGTATTTTTTTCTTGTTTCCTTGTTGTACTTGTTGGTAACACCGCAATTTGTGATTTTAATTTTTTGTTTTTCTTGCGGGTGAAAGCCGTGTGCCTTGCCGACAAAGCGCACTCCTTGTTCGGCAAAATCGGTTTCATAAACCCCTGTTTCTCTATTCTTCTTTTGCGTTGATAGTTGGCAAACATCATAGTTGCCCTTGCTCTCTACTTTCCATATTGTTGCATAACTTCCTACTCCAAACATTATTCTATTACCTCACCATTTATTTCTTCATCAAGCATATCTACTACGCTTGCTTTTTGATTGTCTATCGTTTGTTTGCCATAAACATCTTCAACTTCTTCTTTTGTCAAGAAACCCATTGCAATGCTCGCACATTCGGTTCTCATAAAGAACGCTGCCGCACGGTACTTTAACATCAAATCACTCATCGTTTGCCATTTGCTACCGTCCTTGTTATACCAACCCTCTTTCTTCGCCATTGCGATTGTAACAGGCACACCCTTGATTATATCTCCGTCATTGTCGATTGCTTCAAGATAACAGCCGTAACTGTCCTTGCCCTCTTCACCGACATAAACATATCTCGTTTTTTGGTATCTTCCACAACCGTCAATCATTGCTTTGCAAGCACTGCCTTTCCAAGTAAAATTCCCCCTAACAATTTGAGAGTTTTGCATAACGATTGCGGGTGAAAGTCCAAGTCGGTTTGCGATGTCGATTGCAATAAGACAGTCAGCGGGCTTGCCCTTGTAAGATTGCGGTATAATTTCGCTCTTTGACAAGGTTTGTGCCATTGCGAGAGATTGATTGTAAAGTTTGGCATCATTCCACATCGTTACAGCATTTGGGTTTTGCGTTGGTTCTTTTACAACCAATGTCGTTTGCTCTTTGTTTTGTTCGTCCATATATTATTCTCCTATATCTTTCAATAAATAACTCGGTAGTGAGAGTTCGTTGGGTAGATTTTCCGCTCCCATATATCCGTAGTAGTTGCCACTTTCACGGCAGTATTTGAGTGTGCCAATGTATTCACGGAATAGGTTTTCGCCACGTTGTCGCACATACTCGTTTGCTTGCACGATGTTGATTTGATACGGTGCTTTCTTTTCGACAAATATAAACATAAAGTCAATGTTCTCAATCGGCACTTTTAGGTTTTCGCTCACACCTTGACTATACATAAAAGATTGCAAGTCATAGGCATATTGCACAACATCTTTTTCGATTGATTTTATATCGGCACTTCGGCACGACTTCAAGTCGGTTATTATGATATGCCCCTTTAACGCTTTGTAACAGTCAGGACGGCACTTGCACTCGATTTGGGTAAAGTTGTCCACCCAATACATTGATTGCTCGTGTTCGCCTTTAAGCAAAGCCACGGCGTATTTATTCGACATAACGCTATCTCGCATTGCGCAAATTACATTATAATCGTCTTGCGTGATTGCTTGTTGTCCGTTCTCATAGCATTTTGCCATAAAGTCATCATACAAAGCCTTGCCCTCTTTCGTCCTACGATTACATTCGGGGAGAATTGCAAACTCTTTATCAAAGTCTTGCGGTTCAAGCACGAGTTTGTGAAATGCACTTCCAAAAATTAAGTCATCGGTCGGCGGTTGCGGATTGTCAAGACACCACTTGTAGTATTGCGGATTGACCGACATTTTTGCAAGCATGGATTTTGACACTGCACTATTGCTATGATAATCTTTGTTGCTCTCTTGTTTCAGCATTGTTCACCTCGCATTTTCGCACTACCGCAAGTTCATACCCACACGCATTAAGCACTGCGTTTATGTTTTGCACCAAAGCGTCATTCGGTTTTTCTCGCTCCCAATATCTTATTGTTTGAGCCTTTACTCCACACTTTTTGGCAATCGTTGGCACTTTGAGATTACTCTCTTTAACTATTCTACTTGTAAGCCCTATAATATCTTTCATTTGTCACTCCTATAACCGCAACAATCGCACCATAAGGCACATAAGTGTCAAGGCTCTCATCGTGTTCAAATGTGAGTTTATTTCCGCAAAGTGGGCATACTCCATTCTCGACAAGTTCTTCTTCGAGGCTGTCCACTTCTTGCGATATAACTCGTATCACATCATTTGGGTTGTTCTTAACCTCATTGATAAAGCCACGCAATGTTTCAAGGTTCTCAAAAGACACATCTTGGTCGAAGTAGTCCATAATCGCACTTGTATACGGCACTTCGGTTTCTTCTTGTTTTTTCGGCTCAATCATCGTCTTGAAAATATCTTCAAAAATTGGGTGCAAATTGCTCACTTTTCTTCCCCCTTTTCCTCGTCTATCACGGTGCAAACAAGAACTTTGTCGCCGTAATATGCTTCCATACCTTTTAATTGCATAAGTATGGTCTTAATTGTTCCAGTAATTGTTAATACCATAGTGTTACTCCTCTTTCATTTTGAATTTCGTTGGTCTACCGCTCTTTTTGTAGTATTGTTTGCGGTTGTTGATTTCTTCTTCGGTGGGGTATCTCCAAACTTTTCCACCGCCCTCGATTTCGTGTATTCGTTTTGCAACATTCATAACAGTTGAACGGCTAACTCCACACTTCAATGCAAGTTCGTCAATCCTTGTCATCGGCTACCTCCTTGTTTTAGATTGTCTTTATTTTACCACCAAATCACGCTATTGTCAATGGTTTTGTTAGATATTTTATCATATATTTTTTGGTGTGTTTTTGCAATAAAAAACCGCCCTATATTTCAAGAGCGGTTGTGTCACGAGTTCACGGCAAACTCAACAATATTCGCTATTCGTGACGGTTTGTGTGAATATTATTTGTCCCAATATCACACTAATATAATAAGATATATGTAAGTAAAAGTCAATAGTCATTTTACTATTTTGTAATAATATTTTAGTGTTTTGTTGCCACCGACATCTTTGTCATCGAGCCAATCGATTGCAAGTTGCACATAGGTGTTTGTGTCAAATCGTGGGTTATAGTAGTCGCTATATACCATATTTGCGATAGCATAAAAGTCGCTTTTGTCAAGGTGTATTGTGCTAAAAGGTATCACACCATTTGCCAACACCGAAGTCGAAGTTGTAGTTGCAACATCAATCAATGAATTATAAGACATAGTTTATTTCTCCTATATATAATTTTTAGTGGTGTCAAGTATTTTTGCTTTACACACATATTATAGTGTAAAGCACTTTCGCTTTACACCTAACATAAGGGGCAAGTTGCCCTGCCCCTATGCTATAAATTCATCGGATAACAGAGCCTTAATTTAGTTTTTCGTTAGTGTCAAATTGCGCCATAACCACAACCACAAGAGTAGCCACCACCGTAGAACGGAGATGCGCCCGCATTGTAGGTGTAGGAAGTCGGATAACGCACTACGCCTTTTCGTTTTTGTCAATTTGAGCGTAAAATAAAAAAGTGCAGAGTTCAATCTACACTTTATCTACAAAACGAGAAAAGCCACCACAATGGGTGACTAATCTCGGTCTTACTTTAAGGAGGTTGTCTAATGACCGTAATTATAATAGCATAGTAACTATTATTTGTCAATAGGGTTTAACTTTTTCTTATATCTCCACCTATCTTGTAAAATGGTTTGTGGCTCACCCTTTTTGGTTATGAAAATCCCCTAACAACTAATCTCACGACTTCATCATTAGGGGGATGTGGGGGCTATTATTATTTTGCTTGTTCTGCTTGGTAGTCTGCAAACGAGCCTGTGTAACCGAGATTTGCGACTGCCGAACGATACTCCGCTTTCAACCTTTCGAGTTGTGCTTGTTTCTCTTGTTCTTCTTGTTTTGCTTTAAGTTCCGCAAGTTCTTGTTCTTTAACTACCGTGTATTCTTCAAGTGAGCCGTCAAACACTCCGTTTAGGATATCGTTTCTCCAAGCCTCTTTATATTGCGTTCTTCGGCTTCAAAGTCTTGTTCTGCTTTCAAGATTGCATCATAGGCTTTATCAAATCCAAGTTTTTCGGCAATTTTTCTACCTTGATATTGTTTTGCGTTTTCAAAGCCTGCACCATTTACACCAAACACGATAGAGATGAAAAGCACGGCGCACACGACAACACCAATACAGATGTTTGCCCAAAGCGGAAGTTCAACCTTGCCAAAAAGCAAACCGCAAGTTGTAGCACCACCGCTTGCGAGTGAAGCAATAAGACCAACGAGAATACCGATAATCGACTTCGGGTTTCTCTTCAAAAAGTTCAAGAATTTGTTTTCCTTGATTTTTTCCTTACACATATTTATCACCTTTATAATTTTTGTTATCTTATCATTACCCTCTTTATAGGTAAGTTTCTTGATTGCGGGTTTAAGTGCAATCGTGATACCCTTTGCAAGACCTTTTGCCGTAACTTTTACCGTTTGAGTTAGGATTACTACCAACAAAAACGATACGGCTTTGGCAATGACG
>SFPR01000018.1 GCA_004551865.1 Bacteroidales bacterium | reverse complement strand
ATTCTATCTTTTTCTCAAACGAAGATATGTTACGGATGTTAATGTTTAACCCATTAGTTGAATAATATAATGCATTTGCAAGTTGTTCCGCTGTTAGTTTTCTATTATCTTTAAACCATCCATTGCGTGGTTTGTAAAGAAAGGGTGGTATTCCTAATGGATCATAATGATAGAACTCCCCTGTTACATTATAAAATTCATCTTCTACCGTTTTCCCTGCAAAGTCAGTAAGACGTGAAGCAAGATTAGCGGGTTTACCAACCCAAACTAATCCTTTATTTTCAGCGTTTTCATCTCCTTTACGTTCAATGCCGACTTTTATCACTCGCATTTCTCCATAATCGATACCTATTCCACAATGAAAATCAACATTAGAGAATACCCTATTAATCATTTGAGATATATGGTTAATTGTAATGGCGCAATTCACCGCATTGATAATACAGTTACTAATAGGAAACACAACCATCACTCTGTCTCCTATAATATTTCTAACATATCCATTATGTTCTCTTGCAGCATTCAGTACCCCTTTTGTGAATGCAGTATAAATTCGCCCCATTGTTTCTGTATTATGTTTACGGGTCAACTCTACTGAATTCCGAATATCAACAAATAAGACACAAGTTTCGATACACTTCCCTTTTTTAGCATCTCCACTTTCATATGTTAAATCGCAATCAGATAAGGAAGGTACTTTCGAAGATGTACTATACGTAAAATCTTTTGTATGAACATCATCTATCATAGTCCTCATATCTGTCATAAAATCCTTTAATCCCATACATTATAGAGTTATAAGTTGAATGAGCGAAATCAAAACAAGCAAAAACAGGAAGGAACAAAAACACCATACTGATTTTTTATGGTATTTGAACTTGTTATCACAAATCGATGAATTGATATATACTTGTGAATACAAATCGTTTAACATTGATTCTTCGGATTGATTTGCAATATCTTTTTTAAATTCATTAAAATCTCTGTTAGATATAGTGGTAAAATGCAATAGTGATTTTTCAGTCAATCCTGACTGCTTAAACAATTTGTTGTCTACTGTTCCTTTTATGACTTGAAGCGAGTAAAAAACAGAGAGGAAAATAAGGATAAACATTGCTGCCAGTATAAATATTTGAATGGTGTTGATTAATGAAAACACACCGTTTCCTGTCTCATAATAATTGTATATTGGCAATATTAGGTGTTGGTGTATAAAATTAATGTAATCAGAGGTACACAAAATAGTAAGTACAACCCCTTCAATAGCCAATAAAATACTAGATTTCTGGTCGCAATTATTTATCCAGCTATTGACTCTATCCAACCTTGCTTCTAATTCATTTCTATCTATGACCATAATTTATTCTTTTTTAGAACAACAAAAATAGAAATAACCTCATAAATTTCAAATACGAGGTTATCTCTACAATACTTTCTTTCCTTTTTTGTAAGGTCATTTCTCGTTTTGCTCATTTTTAACAAAAAGAGCATAGAAAGAATCTTTTATCAAATAAGCGCCCGAAATAGCCATTAACCCCAAATAAATTGGAGCAGCAGACATTCCTCCACCGCCTCCTTGCTCATAGCTGTAATGTGTAGTCCAATCTGATGACAAATTACACATCATAGAGAAATCCGTATCTGCATCAAATAACTGAAGGACAAATGCTAATACGCCAAGAATAGGTGGAATTAAAAATAAAATTCCAATCCAACATTCCATTTTCTTTGCTTTAATAATTGCTTTTTCCATAATCTACATATAATTAATTGTTACTAAATACTATTCACTGTTTTAGTCTTTATGATAAGACACCATATCGCCTTTATCATTACGATACATTTCTATATAATCCAAACAACTTGCTTTTTTAGCACCATTTCTCTTATGTCTTGGATAGAGTTATCCCTAACCGACTGCAAATTTACAAAAAAGTCGGAATAATAAGCCTTGTATGGGCAAATTATTACGACTTGTGATGCATTTTAGAGTTTCAACCCTCGATTTTGTCGTCTGCTTGTCGGCAATCCTAATGCTTCCATAAACTCATCTTTCTTGCGTCTGAACCAAGAGTGATGCGAAACGCCATCGATTTTAAGGTCAAATCTTCCCTCTTTATCTTCTTTGAGTGAGCAGACCGCACTATCGGCTGAAAACGATTGGTTAAACATCGTTGAATAGAGTTTACCTTTAACGGGGATTTCCTTAAAAGTGCATAATGCTTTAATGAGGTTGTCGTTGAAACCCATTTTCTCACTGAGGTATTTAATCATCGGCATCAATTTCTCCACATACGGGAAGTAACGCAAAATCTTGTCGATATATTCCGATTGTTTGCGATGTTCTACTTCGTATGATTGCTTGACCTCCTGTATCCGCTTTTGGTGTTCCACCTCCATTTGCTTGATATTGGATTGCAGTTGCTCGATGGTTTCGTCTCGTATTGCGATTTTATCTCGTAAATCCTCGTTTTTGCGTTCCAACGATTTCATCTTACCGCTGCCGAAAAGAGAACTTACTCCGCTTGCAAGTGCTGTGGCTGCATCAGTGGCTACTGTCGGTCAGGCAGGGTGCTATCGCAGCGGGGGAGTGGGCGTTTTTGGAGAGAAGGGACTTGTACATCTTGCTCCTGCTTCGGAAAGAGTTCCTATTTTGATGAAAGGTCTCTTTGAATGGTTGAGAAATTCCAAAGACCATTTGCTTATTCGCTCTTGCGTCTTCCATTACGAGTTTGAATTTATTCACCCCTTTATTGACGGAAATGGAAGAATCGGGAGACTGTGGCAGTCTCTTATCCTTGGCAAGCTACACCCTCTTTTTGAATATTTACCAATCGAAAATATGGTGTATGCCAATCAGCAAAAATACTATGATGCTCTCACAAGAAGTTCTGCAATCGGGCAGTCCGGTCCTTTTATTGATTTTATGCTTGGAGAGATTTTGCATACTCTTGAAGTTCACAAAGATATAGGAAAGGACATTGTTGAAGATGTAGCCGAGATTGAGGCTCAATTCAGTAGCCTTTTTGGCGAAAAGTTCGGTATAAAGTTCCATATAAAGTTCGGTATAAATGACAAAAAGCTGCTTGTCCTTATAAATAATAACCCTCATCTTACTCTTGATGAGCTGTCTGTCCGTATGGGTATCACTACAAGAGGAGTTGAAAAACAGATAAAACGCCTCAAAGAACACGGAGTGATAGAACGACAAGGCAGCAAGAAGAGTGGAAAATGGGTAATCTTAAAGTAGCTTTTTCAAACAAAATTTGTCTTTGTAAGGAGTTGATTTCCAAAGTATTCATTTTGCTCTGAAAAAACGCCGTCTTTTTGAAAAAAATTGGCGGTTTTTCGGAAAAAGACGGCGTTTTTTTGTGAGAAGACGGCGTTTTTTTTCGTGCATATCAAAAAACGAAAAATTTATGCTTTGAAAGTGTGGGTTGTTTTGAGATGTCGGAAAGTGGAGTTGCGAAAAGTGTGGGTTGAATTTGGGCTTTGGGTTATTGCAGGTCGGTTAGTTGTGCGGCTTGTTGCAAGAGGGTTAGTTCAAAGTCAAGAATGCAGGCTGTCATTGTGCTTATGTACGGCACATCTACAAAGCATACCAAACAGATAGTGGTAAAAAGGATAATGCCCACAAAGGGAAGAACCAACAAATTGGAGATTAAGAACAGCAAAGGAAATGTTCCGAAGCGGCAAACGACAATCGGCAGGGTGAAAAGTTGTGCCGACATGGTTGTGGAGGCTGTTTTTGCCACCGAAGTCAAGTGCCTGTTCACATATTTGTCTATCCATTTGTCCGAAAGGGGCTTGCAGGCGACTATTCCGAAAACTGCAAGGTAGGAGAGTTGAAAGCTGACATCGAACAGCAACATTGGCGAACATAAAAGCATGATAAAAGCCGACACAAACAGCACGTTGATTGTGTCGCTTCTGTATGCGGTGAGATTTGTCAGCATTGCAAGGCTCAACATCAGGGCAACTCTGAGTGAAGAAGGGGTGCAGCCTACAACGAAAGCAATAATCCATACTAAAATGATAAGGATTATCCTCCTCAAATAGAAGCCTTTGATGCCCAAAAGGTGAAGGTATTTCAAAAAAATGTCGAACATGGCAACAATCAAGCCTATATGCAATCCGGATACGCACAATATGTGGGCTATTCCTGCGGCAGAGAAACTCAACCTTACTTGTTTGTCCAACGATGTTTTGTCTCCAAGGAGCAAGGAGCTTGCAAGGGCTTTGTTTCCGCTTGTTAATTCGGAGCGGTTTATCCTTTGTTTCAAAAGGGTGTTGAAATTGTGTGCATAATATTGCAAGTCTTTGTTTTTTGGTTCGGAAGAGAGAGAATAGTTCCTTGCATATATGGTGTGAAACACTCTTTTGCGTTGCATGAATTTCTTGTAATCGAAGTTGCTTTGAGGATAGTTCTCTATCAATCGGGGTGTTGCACTGCTTTCTACAAGGCTTGCATATTCCAAGTGTCGTTTGTCTGAGCGTGGAATGCAGAAAAGGACTTTGCCTTTTGTCTTTTGCCATTTTTGTCCGTCAAAGTAGTGAGTTACTTTGGCTGTATAGCAAAGCCAATTCTTCTTTGGAGAGTTTTCTTCTCTGATTTCATATCGGAAACTCTCGGCTTGACCAAGGTGTAGCGAATAATGTTCGCCCACAACAAAGGCGGGAGCAAACCAATCGAGCAGAAGTATCCCTGCAATCAGCAGAAACAAAGGTATTGCAACGGGGCGACTTATCATCAAAGTCGCAATTTCAATCCTGCAATTATGGTTTCAGGACGGAAATTGAAGACGGCATTCATTTCTGCCGCCATACAAAAGCCGCATTTGTCGCAAACGCCTTGTTCTTTTCCCACACATTGAGATAGTTTTGTGCCGTCCGAAAAGATAAAGTTGGTAACCCAGCATTCGGGAGTGAAGTCCAAGTGTTTCATCTTCTTCAATCCGGTGGCAGAGTTCATTATCGGATAGCCTTTCTTCTTATAATCCAAAATAAGGTCGATGATTTCTGAACGTTTTTCCATGTCCAACGCCAAGTATTCCGTACCTTCGAACGGTGTGTGGAAGTTTAGCGATATGGATTTGAGGTAAGGGCTGTTTTTTACGTACTCTATTGTTGGTGCAACGCCTTGATAGTTGAGCGTATTGATTGCCATGTTTGCCGAAAGGGCTTTGTGGTTGCAGGTTGCGATGTTTTTCTCCAACCTTTCAAACGTTCCCTGTCCTCTTATTTGTTCGTGCCATTGTCCTATGCCGTCAAGGCTCACCCAAATGCTGTCTGCTCTCGAATTTACAAAAGGACGTTGGGCGTTTGTGGTGATTGTGCAGGAGTAAAAGCCAATCTGTTTTGCCAAGTCAATCAAATCGTCAATCCTTTTGCCCTTGTCTTCCCATATAAAGGGTTCTCCTCCCTCAAAATCGACAAACCTGCTTCCCAAAGAGTAACAATACTCCAATTCTTTGCGAATTTGCTCAAAAGTCTTGACGTTGGGATTGTCATAATTATAGACGCTGCAATGCTTACACTTCAAGTTGCATTTGTCAGATATGAAGATGACGCTTTGAAGAGGCTTTTGCTTTCCGAAAAACCTCGCTTGGACAAACCACTTTGCCAAGTAACATAATTGTTTTACCTGCATAATATCAATATAATAGTAACTACTGCGACGATAAGGCAAAAATCGGATATTATATTCCTTGCACAATACCATCTTATCATGAACCAATCTATTCCGCTTTGCTTTATTGCTTCCCAATTTTCCATTCTTCCCAAAAATTTGGGTGGTCGCTCCATATTTATCTCTTTCTTGTTTGCAAAGGCTTTGAGAGAGTGCAGCAACCACAAGGCTCTCGGAAATACAAGCAGAACTGCAAGATATGCATAGTGAAGATAGCCTGCCAAAACAGCAACAACTATTGCTGCAAAGGGAACGATGTTCAACAAAATGCTCACTGCAAGATTTGCTTTGTCGTTTGAGAGCAATACTGCAAGGGTTACTTTTCCCGAAGCCTTGTCGGCAGCTTGGTCAATAAAGCTGTGAGTAAACAGAATGTTGATTACCAACAATCCCACAGGGATAGAAACCCATATTATCGAGGTATCGAAATGACCAGATGCCGCAATATACACTCCGCTCATCAAAAGCGGTCCGAAAATCACCCCTATTACCAACTCACCCAAGCCTCTGTATGATAGTTTGAGGGGTTTTGCCGAATAGAATAAGCCCAAGAAAAGAGTAACAAGAGCAATCCATAGCACATTGCTGCCTCTGAAAGCCAAAACACAGCCTCCCAAAAGAGCGGCAAAAGCCAAAAATAAGACGATTGCCCATCTCAAATCGGCAAGAGTGGCAGAACCGTCGGTAAGATAAGGATATTTCACAATTCTTGCACGAAAGCCTTGACGGACAAGTTTCTTTCGGCTTTCGGATGTGCCTACCTTATAATCAAAGTAGTCATCTGCAAGGTTCATTCCCAAATGTGCCGCCATAACTCCCACAACTGCTGCAAGGGCAAGCCATGGGTTAAAATTCTCGCTGCCAAGTGCCATGACAACTGCAAGCATTGCGGGCATTAGACTTTGCATGAGAGAAGTCTTTCGTGCATTTGTCATCCAAAAAGAGAGTGTCTTCATAAATAAACGGTGGTTTTTGTAATCAGTATTTGATAGTTTTCAAAATCCTTCCTGCTTAAAATTTTCGAGCATTCGTCTGTCGCGTTTGCTTGGTCTGCCTATTCCGCGGTCTCTTGCCTCAAAGGCACTTTGTCTTGCAAGTCTTATTCTCTCATATTCTTCTTGCGGAGTAAGGTCTTCCATATATTTTGCAACATCTTTTGCTCCCACTCGGTTGGAAAGCAGTTGCACTACTCTCACCTTGCGGTGCAGTTGGTCGATATTGACTTGGTAAACATCGTTTTCCTTTACTTCGTGTGAGGGCTTGACTTTTGTGCCGTTACAAACCACCTTTCCCAACCTGCAAGCCTCGCTTGCAAGCGAACGGGTTTTGTAAAGCCTTACTGCCCACAGCCATTTGTCTATCCTTACTTCCATTTTCACAAAAGGGTTTCAGACTATTTTGCACGGAAATAGATTGTTATCGGAACTCCGTTGAAGTTGTACATTTCCCTCAGGCGGTTTTCGACAAATCTTTTGTAGGGTTCTTTGACGTATTGGGGAAGATTGCAGTAAAAAACAAACTGAGGATAGGCGGTTTTGAGCTGCGTTATGTATTTTATCTTGACATATTTTCCCTTGTAGGCAGGAGGAGGGTTTTGTTCCTTGACTATAGGGAGCAATCTCTCGTTCAGCTCTGAGGTTGCAATCTGTCGGCTGCGTGAAGCATAGACTTCTCTCACCGTTTCCAATACCTTATATATCCTTTGCTTGTTTATTACCGAGGTAAAGACAATAGGCACATCGTCAAACGGTGCAATCTTGCTTCTTATCTTCTGTTCAAATTCCAAATGCGTCTTACCGTCTTTGTCAATCAAGTCCCATTTGTTTACAACTATCACAATGCCTTTGTTGTTTCGCTGAACAAGAGAGAAAAGGTTGAGGTCTTGCGATTGCAAACCCTCGGAAGCATCTATCATAAGCACACATACGTCAGCCGTTTCTATCGAACGAATTGACCTCATGACCGAATAGAACTCCACATCTTCCATTTCTTTGCTCTTCTTCCTTATTCCTGCGGTATCGACAATGAGAAAGTCAAATCCGAAAAGGTTGTAGCGAGTGCTTAGAGCGTCTCGTGTTGTTCCGGCAGAGTTGTGAACAATGTTTCTCGGCTGTCCTATGATTGCGTTTATCAAAGAGCTTTTTCCTACGTTCGGTCTTCCGATTACGGCAATCTTCGGTATGCCTGCATACTCGTCTTCAAAAGTTTCTTCGGTGTTGAAGTTCTTCACAACCTCGTCCAACAGCTCTCCCGTTCCCGAACCGTTTACGGCAGATATGGTATAAATATCTCCCAGTCCCAAAGAGTAAAACTCCACATGGTCGTTTGCCCTCGAAGCACTATCAACCTTATTTGCAACAAGAAGCACTTTTTTGTCGGAACGTCGCAACATATCTGCCACATCTTCATCGCTCGAAGTCAATCCCTCTTTCACATCGACCATAAACAAAATCACATCGGCTTCTTCAACAGCCAACTTGACTTGTTTGCGAATTTCTTCCTCAAAACGGTCTTCACTTCCGATGATATAACCTCCTGTGTCGATTACGGAGAACTCTTTGCCGTTCCAAGAACTCTTTCCGTAGTGGCGGTCTCTTGTAACACCTGCCTCGGAGTGAATGATTGCGTCTCTTGTTTCGGTCAGACGATTAAACAAAGTCGATTTTCCGACATTTGGTCTTCCCACTATTGCCAATATGTTTCCCATTGTAGTATAGTTGATATGTGCTTGCAAAGGTACAAAAATAAGCCGACACAAACTCCAATTCCCGTTCTATGCAAAAAAATCGGCGATTTTATTTCACCCGAACACTCTTTTGAGAAAGTATTGTTTAGAAAACAGGACGCTCTATGGCGACTTGGGACGTCCTATGTTGGTTTGATAGAAATAGAATGGCAAAAACGTTCGTTTTTTCTTCGATTTGTACACTCTTTTCCTCACTCCCTGCGGTTGATAATAGGATTATCAAATTTTTTTCTTGTTGATAATCGGATTATCTTGCCATGATAATATCATTATCTTCCCAAGATAATACCATTATCACGCCGTGATAATCAGATTATCAAGCCAAAATTTTTTTGATAATCCTATGTTTGGCAAAACAAAATGGCGATTTATTTCTTCGAAATGAAGCATTCGGAAATCAACTTCTTGAAAGAAATGCTCAAAGCAAAGAAAAATGGTTTCAAAAAGGCTTTTTGGCATGGCGTTCTTTGTCTTTGGTTTGTGTTTTGCTGCTTTTGTGAAAATATTGTACCTTTGCGGCATGAATATTGCAGCATTGGTTTCGGGAGGAGTGGACAGCAGCGTGGCTGTTGTTCGTCTCAAAGAAATGGGTTACGACCCTACGATTTTTTATATCAAAATCGGCATGGAAGACAAGGACGGTTATGTCGATTGTCCCTCGGAAGAAGACATTGAAATCACGTCTTACATTGCCAAAAAGTATGGTTGCAAGTTTGAGATAGTGTCTCTGCATGAGGAATACTGGGAGAATGTTGTCTCTTACACGATTGAGGCTGTCCGAAGGGGGCTTACTCCCAATCCCGACATGATGTGCAACAAGCTAATCAAGTTTGGCAGCTTTGAAAAGAAGTGGGGGCACTGCTTTGACAAGATTGCCACCGGTCATTACTGCACTACTTCTCTTGTAAACGACAAAGTCTATCTTTCGACGGCGAAGGACCATGTCAAAGACCAGACTTACTTTCTCGGACAGATAAATTACATGCAGGTAAGCAAGCTTATGTTTCCTATTGGCGACATGCTCAAGAGCGAGGTGAGGCAAAAGGCAAGGGAATGCCGCCTTCCTTCTGCCGAAAGGAAAGATTCGCAAGGCATTTGCTTTTTGGGGAAGATTAACTACAATGATTTCATTCGCCGATACCTTGGAGAGAGAGAAGGAAAGATTGTTGAGTTGGAGACAGGCAGGGTTTTGGGAAAGCACAAAGGCTATTGGTTTCACACAATCGGGCAGCGAAAGGGCTTAGGCTTGAGTGGAGGACCTTGGTTTGTGGTAAAGAAAGACATGAACGAGAATGTGTTGTATGTTTCTCAAGGATACGACCCCGATACTCAATACGGAAAAACGATAAACCTCTCTGCGTTTGAATATATCACCGAAGACATTTGGGGAGACTTCACCGACGAAAAAGACATCTTGTTCAAAATTCGTCATACTCCCGACTTTACTCGCGGAAAGCTCAGAAAGATTAACGATATTTACCGCATCGAGAGCGAAGAACGCATACAAGGCATTGCGGCAGGACAATTCGGAGTGATATATTCCCCTGATGCAAAACTCTGTCTGGGAAGCGGAGTGATAATTGACGATTAAACCGAAGGTGGTATGCAGAAAACGAAAGTGGTTCATCTGACAATAGTTCACAAGCGTTACGATTCGAGGATTTTTTGCAAGGAGTGCATCTCTCTTTCTGAGGCAGGATATGACGTAAGTCTCATTGTGGCAGACGGATTGGGCAATGAAACAAAGCAAGGTGTCAAAATCATCGACTTAGGCAGGGCAGAAGCGAGCCGAATCAAAAGAATGATAAGAACAAGTCGCAAGGCTGTCGATTTGGCACTCGGAATGAATGCCGACATTTACCACTTTCATGACCCCGATTTGTTGATTGAAGCTCTCCGATTGAGAAAAAAAGCCTGCGTAATCTTCGATTCTCATGAAGACTTCCCCGCTTTGATGAAGCAAAGGGACTATATTCCCGACTTTGCCCGCAAGGTGTTGTTTCGACTTTGTACTCTGATTGAAAAATATTCTGCCAAGCGTCTGTCGGCTGTTGTTTGTGCAACAGAAACAATACAAGATAAGTTTGCAAGATATGGAAACATCAGAGCCGTTGTGGTAAAAAACTATCCTGTGTTTTCTTCTTGCGAAAGCGAAACGACAAACAGCTATGACACAACGAAGCCTGTTTGTTACGTTGGGGGATTGACAGCCCTCAGAGGGGTGAAAGAAATGGTTGAAGCCTGCAACAAGGCAGGAGTAAAGCTGCTTTTGGCAGGCGAATTTGACAATCAGGCTTACTTTGAGCAGATAAAAGCTATGCCCGAATGGAGAAATGTCGAATTTTTGGGCTATGTTCCCACCTCACAAGTAAGAGAAAAGGTCTATAATCGCTCTTCGGTCGGATTGGTTCTTCTTCACAAAGCTCCAAACCACACACATTCCATACCGATAAAGCAGTTGGAATATATGCAGGCGGGGCTTCCGGTTGTTGCAAGCCGAGAAGTGGAGTTTTGTAAGCAGGTTACCGAAGCAGAAAACTGCGGAATTGTGGTCAATCCTCTCGATACAGATCAAACAGCCGAAGCAATAAGAGCCATAATCGGCAATCCCGAAAGAGCAAAACAAATGTCGGCAAACGCAAAACGAGCATCTGCCGACAAATATAACTGGTCAAGTCAAGAGAAAATCCTAATCGGGCTTTACAAAACCTTGATTGATTAGTCTTTCTTCTTGTATTCGCGATATTCTTCGTTAAGTCCCTTGATTATCTCGTCGGTTATGTTCATCGATTCGTCAATGTAGAGAACCGGAGAGCTGATATAACTCTTGGCAAAGATGACATCAAACTGCTGATGCTTCTTGTTGTAGTCTCTTATGAAAGCATAAACAGCGTCAAGTAGCTTTTTGTTGTCGGCAATCTGCCTTTCTTGAAGCTGTGTCATCAATTTGGGTTGCAGTTGTTGCAATTCGGTGCTGCGTTGCTGCAACTTCTTTTCGGTTTCTTTCTGTTGGGTGAGAGTAAGGTTCGCTCCGTTTTTCATATAGTTGGTGTAGTCGTTCTCAAACTGCTTCTGCTTTGAGGCAAACTCGTTTTCTATTTTCTTCTGATAGTCTTTGAGGGCGGCTTCCATGTCTTTTGCCATTTCATATTTTGCCAATACGCTGTCGGTATCGACGTATGCCACTTTCAATCCGCCGCTTGTGAGGGTTTTGTTTTGCTTTGCGGCTGTTTTTTGAGCCTGAGGTTCTTGTTTGTCGTCCGAGTTGTCTTGACAAAGCAGCATTATAAGCAACACAGCCGAGCATACAAGCGACAGAATGCAGCCTGCCCACAATGCAATGTTTGAATTCGGTTTCCTGTTTTCTTGTTGTTTTTCAGTAACTTCCATGTTTGTTTCTTCCATAATCAATCTTGTTTTTGCAAAACACCGTTTTGAGCTTGACAAAACGCCGTTTTGACAACACCAAAACGCCGTTTCAGCCGACCAAAACGGCGTTTTATTTTTTTAATTCGCCGTTTTATTTTTTACAATCGTTGCAAAGGTACAACAAACCAACGTTAAATTGGCTTTTTTTATTGAAAAAACACCGACAAAACCTTTTTTCAGTTGCTTGTTGTTATGTATGGCAGGAGTTTTTGGAACTCTTGTTCGCTCAAAAAGTGTATTTGTCTTATCTCTTCGGGCTTTTGGAAGTTGCGGTTGTAGTCTTTGCGAAAGTGTATGAGAGCTTTGGCAAGCTGAATGTCGATATAGGGGTGGGCAACAAGTGTTTTAATTTGGTCGGAGTTGATGTTCACCTTTCTTATGTTGCAGTCTGAAACGACAAAGTGAGACTTTATGCTCTCAAAAAGGCTTTCGTCAATGCCATATACCTCTTTGAGCTGTTCCACACTTACATATCCTCCGAGTTTTTTGCCATATCGGTAAATCATTGAGGCTCTTTTCTGCCCTATTCCTTTGATTTGTTGCAAATCTAAGCTGTCGCAAAGGTTCAAATCCAAAACAAGTTTGTGTGTTTCGGGTTTTGCAGCATCGGTATGGGAAGTTTGGGTTTCCGAGAGAGTGTTTTCGCTTGTTGTTTCGCTCTTTGCAATTTGGTTTTCAAAGACCAAATAGGGCGAAATTTGCTCAAACAATCCTCCTTGCATGCAATAGAGACGGGCAAACTGCTCTTTGTTTTTGAAACCTCCTGCTTTGGTGCGATAGTTGAGTATGTTGTCTGCTTGTTTTTCGCTCAAACCGAAAGAAAGAAGCTCTTTGCGACTTACGCTGTTTGGGTTGAAAGGTCGGAAGTGGTATTTTGAACTTGCAAAATGATAAGAGGGCTGTGTTTTCGGAGCTTTGCGGTTTGTAGTTTGAGCATCGGATTTGGGCTTTGTCTCAGATACAATATGAATATTGTCTTTCAGCACGAAAAACACGGCGGACAATCCCACTGCAATGCCGACAAAGAAGAGTATGAGCGACAAATGTCGCGAGCAAAGGCGTTTCAGTTCCATTGATTACTTGTCGAAAAGTTCGGAAACAGCTTTTCGTATGTCGTCTTTGAACAAATCTCGTTTTATTATCCTGCCTTCTTTGTCTGCAATCATGTTCATAGGAATCATTTCGAAGTCGTAGCGGCTTGTAAGCTCTCTTCCGTTACCTATGAGCGAAAGCCACGGAAGCGGATTTTGCTTTACAAACTCCAACCACTCGGCAGGGTTGGTATCAACCGAGATGCTGACAATCTCCAAGCCCTTTGAGTTGTACTCTTTGTAGAGTTGCTTCAACAAAGGCAGCTCTTCTCTGCATGGTTTGCACCACGAAGCCCAAAAACACACCAATACATACTCGTAAGGCTTGATGTCTCTTTCGGTGATTGTCTTTTCGTCGGCGTCCAATGCACTGAAAGACAAAACAGACGAGCTTAGAGCTTTCTTTCTGCGGTCTTTCATAACGTTGGAAAGATACTCTGCCCATGCGTTTTCATAGTCGATGTCTAAGCAAAGCTCAGAACAATAGTCCGTTATCGGATTGCTTTCGCTCACATTGGCTTGAAGAACCTGCCCTATGAGAAGCGAGTATGCCAATCCCGAAGAAGGATATTTGTTTAGGAAGTCTTTGTAGAGCAAGACTTGCTGTTGCTGTATCTTTTTTTGTCCTGAGGCATCTTGTTGTTCGTGAGAGGTTTCGGTGAGGGTAACTAATTTTACGAAAAAGTCGGAAAAGCTCTCTGCATACTTGTTTCCCGAATAGGAACTCTTCAACAATCCTTCTCCTTTCATATATTGGCTCACTTTTTCGATTTTCATCTTGGTGGTTTTGCCCTTTGAGAGAGGCAAAGGCAGGTTGCAGGCAAATTTTCCGTCTTTTGTGCGGATTATTACCGAACAATCCATGTGGTCAGAAGAGAATTGAAGAGTGTCAAATGAGGTTTCAAACCTGCCGTTGTCAAACTCTGCAACAGCCAAAGTGTCTTGCAATCCTGCTTCTATTTGAGAAGGAGTTGCGTGAATGAGCAATATGCTTCCCTGAGTAAGCTCCGGAATTTCCATAACGAAAGATGAGGTCTTGGAACAAGCTGTCAAAATAAGACAAGCCGCCAAACAAAAATAGCAAATCTTCTTCATATCTGTCTGTTTTAACGGCTGCAAAGTTAGCAATAAAATCTTTCTTTGTCCGATTTTTGTGTGATTTATGGTGCAGTTCGACTTTTTTTTGTAATTTCGCCGAAAATCATGGTAAATCAAAAAATACAGAAACCAAAAACCAACATGGAGCATAAACTGATTGCTTGTTGCGGATTGGATTGTGAGACTTGCGAAGCTCGCATTGCCACAATAAAAAACGACGATGAGCTTAGAAGACAGACAGCAGAGAAGTGGAGAGAAATGAACGGGACAGATGCAATTACCACAGAGACTATCAACTGTATGGGTTGCAGAACCGAGGGAGTTAAGTTTGCTTATTGCGATGGTATGTGCCAAATCCGTAAGTGCGTAAGAGAGAAAGGCTTTGAGACTTGCGGAGATTGTTCTCAGATTGAGACTTGTGAGCAGATAGGAATGATACTCAAAAATCTTCCCGAAGCAAAAGCCAACTTGCAATCGTTAAAATATTAAACTGAATTATAATTACCGAAAAACATTGATTGATTTGGGGATACGAAAGATTTGATATATCTTTGCAGCCCCGAAGAAGGACTTGATTTTTAATAGAGACTTACAAAAATATGGATTCAAGAAAGTTGATTTTGGCTATCAATCCGGGTTCTACCTCCACCAAGATAGCCGTATATAACGAGGAAGAGCAACTCTTTGTCAAGAATTTGAAACATTCGGCAGAAGAGATTGCAAAGTACGACTGCATTGCAGACCAATACGAGTTTAGAAAAAGCATTGTACTCGAAGAAGTAAAGGCAGCAGGCTTTGACATCAGAGATTTTAAAGTGATTGTCGGAAGAGGCGGTTTGGTAAAACCAATTTCTTCGGGCGTGTGGCGAGTTAATGATGCGATGTTGGAAGACTTGAAAAAAGGTGTTTCGGGACAGCATGCCTGCAACTTGGGAGGTTTGATTGCTCACGACATAGCTTCTTCCTTGGAAGGAGTTCCCGCAATCATTGCAGACCCTGTGGTAGTTGATGAAATGCACCCTTTGGCAAGAGTGAGCGGACATCCGGCTTTCCCTCGTCAGAGCATATTTCACGCTCTCAATCAAAAGGCAATAGCAAGACGCTATGCCAAAGACCACAACAAGAAATATGAAGACTTGAATTTGATTGTCGTTCACTTGGGTGGAGGTGTGAGCGTGGGCGTTCACCAAAAGGGATTGGTAATTGATGTCAATCAGGCTTTGGACGGAGAAGGTCCTTTCTCACCTGAGAGAACAGGTTCTTTGCCTGTAAATCACATAATCAATGCTTGCTTTAGCGGAAAGTACACCAAAGAGCAGATAAAGAAGATGATTGTGGGCGAAGGCGGCTTTGTGGCTTATCTTGGCACTAACGATGCTTATGAAGTTGAGACAAAAGCAAAAGAAGGAAGCAAAGAACACGCTTTCATTCAGTCGGCAATGGCTTACCAAGTGGCAAAAGAAATCGGAGCTGCGGCAACAGTGTTGAACGGAAAGGTAGATGCCATAATCCTTACGGGAGGTATAGCAAAGGGAAAGCCGTTTGACGATGAGGTTATCGAGAGAGTGAAATTCATTGCCCCTGTTGAGGTATATGCAGGTGAGGACGAAATGGGTGCTTTGGCAATGAACGCAACCATGTTCTTGAACAACGAAATAGAATGCAAAGAATATAAATAGCCGATTGGCTGAATATTTGCCAAAAACAAAAATCGGGGGAGCTTCAATCGAAACTCCCCCGATTTGTTTATTGCAGAGCGTCGAAAAACATCGATGCTCCTTCGGTGTGAAACTTGGTTTGCTGATTAAAATCTTATGCCGAAAGTTGCCTGAACGATATGATTGCTCTTTTCAAGTGAAGCAATAGCTCCGTCATAGAACTGATAATTGCCGTTGGTTCTGATGTTGGCATAACCAAGGTCGAACACATAGTGCTTGGTCTTGTATCCGAAACCTGCACTCATGGTGTTCATTGTTGCATCGTTAGGTTCGTTGTAAGGATTGCTCATAAAGGAGTATCCGCATCTGAGGGCAATCATTCCGAGCTTCAATTCGCCACCCACTCTCAAAGTATGAGCAGCTCTGAAAAGGTCTTCTACCACGGTGTTGAGCTCATTTTCGTAAAGCAAGTCATTGTCAAAACGATACTTCATGTTGCTGTAATCTGCAAACTCGTAGTCTGCACTTATCGTTCCGCCGATTGCAGAGCTGTTGCTGCCAAGAACCAATGCCATACTGCCCAAAAAGCGGAACGGACTTTGAATTGCATACTCGTAAGTAGGAGCTACACTGCCTGCATAGCTATTATATTTTACCTCCGAGCAGTAATTGTCTTCCACTGCGTAGTATGTAGGGGTGTGAATGGCAAGTCCGAACCTCAACATATTGATTGGCTTTACTATAACGCCCGCCTTGAAGTTTACTCCGACGGTCGAGAGTTCCTGAATTTCGTTGTAGGTGTAATAACCATTGCTTTCGCCTGCCGCATCGAACCTTTCTTCGGAGAAAGAGCTGACACTTTTGTAGTAAGCACAAGGCATACCAAAGGTTGTTCCGAAATAGAACCAATCATCTACGTTACCGCTGAAAGAGAAAGAAAACTCATTGATGTAACCTGTCTCTTTGATTGTTTTGAGTTGAGAAAATGTTCCGCTCTCATAAATAGAACTCAAAATGTAGTTTGAATCCAAATCGACAACTCCTGCTCTTATAAAATCGTTCTCGGTATCTTGAGCATCGACTATTGCATCTAATACAACATCATTGACAAACGAAGAGCTGACAGAGTTTCTCATCATTGTCTTTCGAGAGTTGAAGTTCTGCAAACGGTTGATACCGAAAGAAAGTTGTACATATTTCAAACCGGTGCTTTCTGCCTTTATTGTGCCTACAAGAGCGAAGTTGCCATAGTTAAATCCTGTCCTGTCGTCGCTTAAAGACAATCCCTCGATGTTTGCATCGGTAAAGTTGAAGTTTATTCCCGAAGAGAAGGTAAGCTCGCTTTTTTTGTATAAACCCAAGCCTGCGGGATTGAAATGTGAGGACATGACATCGCCTCCTACCGCTCCGATTGCTCCCGAACGAGAGATATAGTTTGCAGTTCCGTTCAGACCATATTGACTGAGCCACAAAGAGTAGTCAGGCGAAACTTGTGCCTTCAAACCTGCGAAAGCACAAATCGATAATGCTAATACAAATATCTTTTTCATCGTTTTGTTGTTTTTATTCTTTGATTACAAATGTTATCTTCTTATCGAGTGAGAAGAACCCGAGCTGCTGCGAGAAGAAGAACTTGAACCCATGCTTCTACTGCTGCTTGAGCTACTGCTTCTCGAAGGAGAAGAATAAGTACTCCTGCTGCCGGAACGATAATTCTGCTGTGAGGACGAACGATTTATGCTTCTGTTTGTCGAAGGTCTGCCGACAGAATTTGAACGATTGATGTTGCGGTTCGATTTTATTGTCGAAGGAGTTGTTTTTCTGCTTTGGGCAGGAGGGGTGTAAGTGTTCTTGCTCCGATTTGTGGTTATGGTCGAAGTGTTTGAAGGATTGTTGATTGGTTTGGTGCTTCCTTCAATGGTTTTGGTTGCAGTGGTCGAGCGTTGCATTGGTTTTGCAAGCGGTTTTGAAACATTGGCCTGATTGTTTGTGCGAGAGATTGCAGGCTTTCCTGCACTCGGAGTGGTCAATGAGCCTGCCGACGTCGCATTTCGGTTCAATGTAACATTGCCTTTTGACAAAGTGTTCGCAGAACTTGTTCCGAGACTTCTCGATAGCTTTGTTCCATCGATGTTTCCTGCTCTTGTTATCGCTCCTTCTCCACGACGAATATATCCCGTGCCTGTCGAAATTCCTCTGTAAAGGTTTGAGTTGTGGTCATGGCTGTTGTAGTAACATATATCGTGATGAGGATAATGGTGATGACAACAGAAGTGATGATGATACGGATAGTAATAAGGACTATACCAAGACCAATAGAAAGGATCGTACCAACGAGAATAATATGTCGGATACCACCAGCTGTAACCCAAGTAAATGGACGTTCCCCAATAGAAAGGGTCGTATGTGTACCAATACATATTGGTATAATAGTCCGCATAGTAGTCGTAATATATCACAGGAGAGTGAAATCTCCTGATCCTCGCACTATAAGCATAGTCATAATAATCGTCTTCGTCATAGTCGATATAGTCCGAAGCCGGTTGTTCTTGAAGAGTATCCGACAAAGAGGTCTGAGATGTTGCTCCGGGGTTTTGAATTGCCTCTCTGTACGAATTGGTTTGCTTCTGGAAGTTCGGATCTTGATAGACATAATCAGAACTTCTTGAAGGGGTGTAGTTTTTCAAGTATTCGTCATCGTCTGAAGTCGAATACACATCGTCGCAACTTGTTGCCGTCAAAGCGGCGTTGCAACCCGAAAACATAAGACCTGAAAAGGTTACAATAACTGCCAAAACCAAAGTTGGCATACATAATTTCCTGATTTTCATAATACCACTCCTTGTTTTTATTGCTTCAAAAAATATTTTTGTACTTTTGCACCTTGTTACGGAGGGCAAAAGTACTAATTTTTTCTTTTGCTTCCAACTACTTAGACATAATAAAGAGACAAAAAGTTTAGCAATATGGCAAAAGATTTCGTAAAACGGTCGGAAAATTACTCCGAATGGTACAATGAATTGGTTGTTAGAGCCGACTTGGCAGAAAACTCCTCTGTCAGAGGTTGCATGGTGATAAAACCCTACGGCTATGCGATATGGGAAAAGATGCAATCGGCATTGGATAATATGTTTAAGGCAACCGGACATCAAAATGCGTACTTCCCTTTGTTCATTCCAAAGTCCTTTTTTGAGAAAGAAGCAGAACACGTCGAGGGTTTTGCAAAAGAGTGTGCCGTTGTAACTCACCACAGGCTCACTCCAAAGAAAGACGGCACCGCAGGACTTGAACCCGACCCCGATGCAAAACTTGAAGAGGAACTTATTGTGAGACCGACTTCCGAAACCATTATTTGGGATACTTATAAGCGTTGGATAAAATCATACAGAGACCTTCCCATTCTTTGCAATCAATGGGCAAATGTGGTTCGCTGGGAAATGAGAACGAGAATGTTTTTGAGAACAGCGGAGTTTTTGTGGCAGGAAGGACACACCGCTCACGCCACAAGGGAGGAAGCAGAGGCAGAAGCAAAGAAGATGTTGAATGTATATGCCGATTTTGCAGAAAAATTCATGGCAGTGCCTGTGATAAAAGGCGTAAAGTCTCCAAATGAACGCTTTGCGGGAGCGGTGGATACCTATTGCATTGAGGCAATGATGCAAGACGGAAAGGCACTTCAAGCAGGTACTTCACACTTTTTGGGACAAAATTTCGCAAAAGCTTTTGATGTCAAATTCCTTTCAAAAGAAAACAAATTGGAATATGTGTGGGCAACCTCGTGGGGAGTTTCCACCCGATTGATGGGAGCGCTTATCATGACCCATTCTGACGATGAGGGTTTGGTATTGCCGCCTGCACTCGCTCCAATACAGGTTGTGATAATCCCAATCTTCAAAACCGAGGAAGAATGTGAGAAAATCAACCAACAAGCCGAGAGAATAAAAACCACACTCGAACAACAAGGCATAAGCGTTCGCTATGACGACCGCCGAGAATACAAACCCGGCTGGAAATTCCACGAATATGAATTTAAGGGAGTTCCTTTGAGAATAACCATAGGAGCAAGAGATTTGGCAGAAGGCAAATGCGAAATTGCAAGACGAGACACAATGAACAAGGAGCTTGTAGATATAGCAACGGTTACAGAACTTGTCAAGCCGACACTCGATGATATTCAATCCAACCTTTACAACAGGGCGCTTCAATACCGATTGGACAACACCCGAAAGGCAGATACTTGGGAAGAATTTGTCGATATATTGGAACACAAAGGCGGATTTATCTCTGCACATTGGGACGGAACGGCAGAAACCGAAGAAAAAATCAAAGAACTCACCAAGGCGACAATACGTTGCATACCATTTGACAACGAAAAAGAAGAAGGCAGATGCGTATATAGCGGAAAACCTTCATCGCAAAGAGTAATTTTCGCAAAAGCATACTAATCAGAATAACAAAAAAACAAATTCACAATCCCCCGATTGGAAATACAAACTTCCAATCGGGGGATTTTCGCAAAACAAAACAGCTTGATATGACATCATATCGGCTTTTGAATAGCTTATTTCCCCAATCTGCACCGACAAAAACGGATTACCAAAAATTACCAAGGCTTGGTAATACTATTACCACGTCATGGTAATGACATTATCACGCCTTGGTAATGCCATTATCAAAGCAAAAAAAATGGTAATCCGAAACAATGCAGAGAGAAACCTTTGATTTCTGAGCAGACAGTCGAGAGTTCGGCTTTTGCGAAGGCAACTGAACCCCAAAAATCCGTCGTTCAATAAAGATGGATTAAAAGATTGTTTGAAACATTTGTAGAACAGACAATTACAAAACGCCGTTTCAAGAGAGCGAAACGGCGTTTTGTTTGTTTTGAAAGGGCGTTTCAATGAAATAAAACGCCACTTTTGTTCGGCAATATGTTATTTCGGTCGATTATTGTCAGAGAACTTGTTCAGCTTTCTCACTCAAACCATTGACTGCAAAAAGAGTTGCAATACCCATTCCTATTTCTATGCAATGTTCATCGACATCAAATTCGGCAGTGTGAAGATTGGTTATCGGTTTTCCCTCAATCTTTGTTCCCAAACGGAAATAGCAGGCAGGTACTCTTTGAGCAAAATAAGAAAAATCTTCGGCAGTCATTCTCATATCGATGTCAAGCACGTTTTCTTCCCCCAAATAGTCTCTTGCCCATTGCTTTGCAGAGCGTACAAGAGCCGGATTGTTATTCACAAACGGATAACCATGGTCGATAAATACGTCTGCCGTTGCTCCGTATGCTTTTGCCGTTTCTTCGGCTATGCGATGAATAAGTCGGTGTGCTTGTTTTCGCCAAGCCTCATCAAACGTTCTGATGATACATTCCAATTCAACCTTCGAAGGTATTATGTTTGTTCGTCCCTCTGCAATAAATTTGCCTACGGAAAAGGTTGTGGGCATTGTGGGATTTGCATTTCGGCTGACGATTGTTTGAAGGGCTATCACAATGTGAGATGCCGCAACAATAGGGTCAATGTTCAGCTCGGGAGTTGCTCCATGCCCTCCTCTGCCTCTTACCTCTATATATATCTCATCGGTTGATGCCATGTATTTCCCCTCTCTTATGCCGATTTTTCCCGTTTCCATTTCGGGGGTTGTGTGCAAGGCGAATATTTTTGAGGGTTTCACTTGGTCGAATATGCCGGCATTTAGCATTGTTATCGCACCCCCGGGATAGTGTTCTTCCGAAGGCTGAAAGATAAACATCACCCTGCCCTCAAAGTCGTCCGCTATTTCAGACAAAATAGTGATTGCACCAAGCAAAACAGCAATGTGAACATCGTGACCGCAAGCGTGCATTACTCCTTCGTTGAGAGACTTGAAAGCAAGATTGGTTTTCTCGCATATCGGAAGAGCATCCATGTCGGCTCTAAGAGCAACGCAGCCACTTTGAGGGTTCTTTCCCTCAACAAATCCGCAAATTCCGTTGCCTGCAATATCTCTTTTGTAGCTTACTCTTTCGAGACTGTCCAAGTAACGGCAAATAAAATTGGCTGTATTTACTTCTTGTTTTGATAATTCGGGGTATTGATGCAGATGTCTGCGTAAAGCAATGACACCATTTGAGTGGTGTCGTGCCAAATCTCTGATTTTATCTTGGATTTTCATAGAGCCACATTGCGGACTCGAACCGCAGACCTACGCATTACGAATGCGGCGCTCTACCAACTGAGCTAAAGTGGCACGCTCAGCCTAAGTTGAGGTTGTATATCTTTGTGTCCTCGCAGGGACTCGAACCCTGGACCCATTGATTAAGAGTCAATTGCTCTACCAGCTGAGCTACGAAGACCTGCATTTGACGCCTTACTGCCCCATTTGCGAGTGCAAAGGTACACTTTTATTGCATTCTCACAAAGCCTTTTGCGAAAAAACTTTTTGGGTGTAACGATAATACTTTGCAAATCAAGACATTAAAATTGTATTTTATTTTTTTGTAATTTAGTTTGTACAGTGTATCGAAAAAAAGTCATACCTTTGGGGTCCGATTGCAAGAGTTGAAATCAAAGGATAGAAAAGCAATAAAAGCACTAAACAGTATTAGTTATGACATTTTTATCAACATTATTGGAAGTTAGCAATTTGGCACCGTTTGGATACGGTTTG
The DNA here is from genome assembly GCA_004551865.1 of Bacteroidales bacterium. Lineage (GTDB taxonomy): Bacteria > Bacteroidota > Bacteroidia > Bacteroidales > P3 > Onthomorpha. Next base: position 5,718 of record SFPR01000018.1, on the reverse strand, counting down.
GCAGGAATTGGAGCAGGACTTGCCGCAATAGGAGCAGGTCTTGGAATTGGAAACATCGGTAAAAGCGGTATGGAAGCTATTGCAAGACAACCCGAAGCGACGGGAGATATTCGTTCAAACATGATTATCGCCGCAGCTTTGGTCGAGGCAGTAGCTTTGTTTGCCAATGTGGTTTGTTTGTTGGTCATATTGATGAAATAAACAAACATCAAAAAACAAAAACAAGGTGCTGTGTCGAACTTTGACACAGCACTCTGTTGCATTTTTTTGAACGAAATCTTATAAAGATATGGGATTATTGACACCCGGAATAGGTCTGTTGTTTTGGATGTTCCTTACTTTCCTTGTTTTGTTGTTCATTTTGGGAAAGTTTGGCTGGCCTGTTGTTCTGCGAATGATGAAGAACAGAGAAGAAAGCATCAAACAATCGTTGGAGGCTGCCGACAAAGCAAAGCAGGAAATGCAGCAACTTCAATGTGATAACGAACTACTCTTGAAACAAGCTCAGCAAGAAAGAGACCAAATGTTGAAAGAGACCAAACTTTTGAAAGAAAAAATCATTGAAGAAGCAAAGCAAAGCGCTCAACAGGAAGCTCAACGAATAATATCTGCCGCAAGAGAGACCATAAACTACGAAAAATTGCACGCTATGACGGAATTGAAAAACGAAATAGCCAATCTTTCGATAGAAATTGCGGAAGACTTGCTTAAACACGAGCTTTCGGACAAACAAAAAAGCAACGAGATTATTGAAAAGAAAATATCTGAGGTAAAATTGTAAATCTATCATGAACAGCTACAAGCTACAAACTCGTTATGCTCAATCTTTGTTTGACCTTGCCTTGGAAAAAAACATTTCAAAGCAGGTTTATCAAGATATGCTTCTTGTGATGGATGTGTGCAAACAAAATCGCGAATTGCGGGTTGTTCTCAAAAATCCCGTAATCAAGCCATGCAAGAAAAAATCAATAGTAAACGACGTCTTCTCAGGCAGAGTTGAAGAACTGACTCTTGCTTTTGTCGAGCTGTTGATTGCAAAGCGAAGAGACATTCTGCTTTTTGAGATAGCCGAAAGATATACATATATATATAAGGAGTACAATCACATCAAGACGGTGAAACTTACAACAGCCGAAAGTATAGATGAGTCGATGTTGCAACTCGTTTCGGACAAGATAAGAGAAGTCTTACAATCCGAAATTGATTTGCAGACCGAAGTAAACAAAGACTTGATCGGAGGATTTCATTTGTTTGTTGACGGAAAACTTTACGATGCAAGTTTCATGAAGCAGTTTTCAAAGTTGAAAACCAGCTTCTCCAAAAATGTTTACGAGAAGATATTTTAGGCTTGGAGCATAAAGAGAACAAGATATTGATGTAAAATAACGACATAAAGCATATTTGATATGGCAGAAATTAAACCATCGGAGGTTACGGCGATACTTAGACAACAGCTTTCAAACACAAATCTTGAAACAAGTTTGGAAGAAGTTGGTACGGTTTTGACTGCAGGAGACGGAATTGCGAGAGTGTACGGACTTGGCAACGTTCAAGCGGGAGAATTGGTGGAGTTTGAAAACGGAGTTCAGGCAATAGTACAAAATCTTGAAGAAGACAATGTCGGAGTTGTCATATTGGGAAACGCAGACTCAATCAGCGAAGGAGATATTGTCAAAAGAACAAAACGAATAGCCTCCATAAGAGTGGGAGAAGGTTTGTTGGGAAGAGTAATCAACACCATAGGAGAACCGATTGACGGTAAAGGCAAGATTGAGGGCGAACTATTTGAGATGCCTCTCGAAAGAAAAGCTCCAGGCGTAATTTACAGACAGCCTGTCGAAGAACCATTGCAGACAGGTTTGAAGGCAGTCGATTCGATGATACCGATAGGACGCGGACAGAGAGAGTTGATAATCGGAGACAGACAGACAGGAAAGACAGCTATCGCAATAGACACCATACTCAATCAAAAAGAATTTTACGACAGCGGAAAGCCGGTCTATTGTATCTATGTAGCTTGCGGACAGAAAGGTTCGACTGTTGCAAACATAGTAAAGACCCTCGAAGAAAAGGGAGCAATGAAATATACGGTCGTTTTGGCAGCAACAGCTTCTGATTCGGCAGCCATGCAGTTCTATGCACCATTTGCAGGAGCGGCAATAGGAGAGTATTTCAGAGATACGGGACGAGCAGCCTTGGTTGTGTATGACGATTTGAGCAAACAAGCCGTTGCGTATCGAGAAGTCTCTTTGTTGCTTCGTCGTCCGCCGGGACGTGAAGCCTATCCGGGAGATGTATTCTACCTACACTCAAGATTGTTGGAGCGAGCAGGTAAGATAATTGCCGAAGACAGCGTTGCCAAAAACATGAATGACTTGCCGGAGTGTTTGAAACCGATTGTCAAAGGAGGTGGTTCGCTCACAGCCTTGCCAATTATAGAAACTCAGGCAGGCGATGTGTCGGCATATATCCCTACAAACGTCATTTCAATTACCGACGGACAGATATTTTTGGAGACAAACCTCTTCAATGCAGGCGTAAGACCGGCAATCAATGTTGGTATTTCGGTTTCGCGAGTTGGAGGAAAAGCACAAATCAAGTCGATGAAGAAAGTGTCCGGAACGTTGAAATTGGACCAAGCCCAATACAGAGAGTTGGAGGCTTTTTCCAAGTTTGGTTCAGACTTGGATGCTGCCACAAAATTTGTATTGGAAAAAGGAAAACGCAATGTCGAGATATTGAAGCAGCCGCAATACTCACCAATGAAGGTAGAACATCAGGTTGCAATCATAGCTTGCGGAACAAAAGGCTGGTTGCAAGACATTCCTATCGACAAGGTGAAAAACTTTGAAAACGAATACATCTTCCAACTTGAAAGAGAACACAAATCCTTGCTTGAAGACTTGAAAGCAGGACGAATTGACGACAATATCTTGTCGGAGTTGGAAGCGGTTGCAAAAGACATCAGCAAGAAATATAAAGCATAGAATTATGGCAAATTTGAAAGAGATAAGGACAAGGATAGCTTCGGTAGGTTCCACTCAACAAATAACGAGTGCAATGAAGATGGTATCTGCTTCAAAGTTGCGAAAATCTCAAAATGCAATCACAAAGCTACGTCCTTACTCGTCAAAAATGACAGAAATCATTCAAAGCCTTTGCGACAGTGAAGTCTTGGATATGCCCTACGCAAGAAACAATAAGCCGGACACGGTATTGCTTGTCGTTCTTACTTCAAACAAGGGATTGTGTTCAAGTTTCAATGCCAATATAATAAAATCTGCAATGCAGAGAGTGCGATTCTGGCAGGAGCAAGACCGATACATCAAAATTGATTTGTTGAGTTATGGTAAGAGAGGCTCGGATTTTTTCAAAAAACAGACAAATATCAACTTCATTGGTGGCGATGACGAAATTTGGGACAGACTTTCGTTTGACAATGTGAGCAAAGTTGCCGATTTTGTCATGCAAACTTTCACCGACAAGAAGTATGACCGAGTTGAAATTATCTACAATCAATTTAAGAACGCAAGTACACAAATACTGCAATGCGAACAATTTCTGCCAATAGAGCTGAAGGAGGCGGAAGAAGAGAAGTCGTCGAAGAAGAAAGACTACATATATGAGCCTAACAAATCGGAGATACTTTCAAACATCATTCCCCAATCGCTAAAAATGCAGATGTACAAATGCTTTTTGGATTCCTTTGCCTCAGAACATGGAGCGAGAATGACATCGATGCACAAGGCAACCGACAATGCCGAAAGCCTTTTGAAAGAGTTGAAATTGACCTACAACAAAGCAAGACAAGCCGCCATAACCAATGAGATAATAGAAATATGCAGTGGTGCGGAGGCACTAAATGGGTAACAAATGCGATACAGAATAGATTTTTTGGTAATAGGTTCGGGCATAGCAGGATTAAGCTATGCCCTTAAAGTAGCACCTTACGGAAAGGTTTGCATACTTACCAAAGCCGCAGCTTCAGAAAGCTCGACAAAATATGCACAAGGCGGAATTGCAGCCGTGATGTACGGACCCGATTCGTACGAAAAGCATATCAAAGACACCCTTATTGCAGGTGCAGGCTTGTGCGATGAAGACAGTGTTCGGCTTACCATAACCGAATCGACCGACAGAATAAAGGAACTCGTCGAATGGGGAACCAACTTCGACAGAAAGCAGACGGGAGCTTTTGACCTTGCCAAAGAGGGAGGCCACTCGGAGTTTAGGATTTTGCACCATCAAGACAACACCGGCTTCGAGATAGAAAGAGCATTGTTGGAAAAAGCCCGACAACACCCCAATATCGAATTAAAAGAACACCAGTACACAGTAGATTTGATAACCCAACACCACTTGGGAGAAGAAGTCAATCGAAGGCGAAAAGACATCAAGTGCTTCGGAGCATACGTACTCAACACCGAAACAAACAGCATAGACACTTACCTTGCCAAGGTAACAATGCTCTGCACGGGTGGAAACGGCAACGTATATTCGACAACCACAAGCCCTGTCATAGCAACAGGAGACGGACAAGCCATGGTGCATCGTGCAAAAGGCAGATTGAAACACATGGAGTTCGTACAATTTCACCCGACTTCGCTCTACAATCCGCGAGAAAAACCATCGTTCCTCATAACCGAAGCAATGAGAGGAGCAGGCGGCATATTGAAAACCCTTGACGGCGAGAGCTTCATGGAAAAGTACGACAGCAGAGGTTCGCTTGCTCCAAGAGACATAGTGGCAAGGGCAGTCAATAACGAGATGACCCGACGAGGCGACGACCATGAGTATTTGGATTGCAGGGCAGTAAGCAAAGAAGAGATAATGCGACACTTTCCAAACATTTATGCCAAATGTTTAGAAATAGGAATCAACATCACCAACGAAATGATACCTATAGTCCCTGCTGCACACTACGGTTGCGGAGGAATAGAGGTCGATAGCTATGCCCGAACGAGCATAGGTAACCTTTATGCCTCGGGAGAATGTTCCTGCACGGGACTTCACGGAGCAAACCGCCTTGCATCAAACTCACTTTTGGAAAGTTTGGTCTATTCCCACAGAGCCTTTCTCGACTCAAAAGACAAGATACACACCACCGACTTTTGCGAACAAATACCCGATTGGAATGCCGAGGGCATGGAACTGAACGAAGAGATAAGCCTCATTACTCAATCGGTCAAAGAAGTTCAACAAATCATGACCAACTATGTGGGTATTGTAAGGAGCAACCTCAGACTTCAAAGAGCCTTTGTGCGAATGGGACTTATCTACAAAGAAACCGAAGAACTATACAACCGAAGCGTACTCACTCCAAAGCTCTGTGAGCTGCGAAACCTGATAGCCAACAGCTACCTGATAATCAAAATGGCAACCGACCGCAAAGAAAGCGTCGGACTTCACTACAATATAGACTATCCGCCAAAAGCATAAGAAAATCAAAAAGCCGTCTTGCAACCCCAAGGCGGCTTTTTTGGTAATTTGAAACGCCGATTTATTTTCGTCAAACGCCCTTTCGTCAGAATAGATCGGCGTTTCATTTTGCCAAATCGGCGTTTTGGTTTTTACCTCCTTGCTTGTTACACAGCAAAATAGGATTACCAAAATTTTTTCTTGTTGGTAATAGTATTACCAGCCTTATGGTAATACCATTACCTTCCCATGGTAATACCATTACCACGCCGAAAAAATACCATTACCACGGCGTGGTAA